>JBKQVT010000133.1:0-18919 GCA_052139835.1 Thermoguttaceae bacterium | reverse complement strand
GCGCTTCGTCCTGACGGGCGGCGCGGCCCGCAAGCCGGTCTCGCTCGACACGAAACCGTCAAACCGGTCTGGCGACCGTACGTAACCGAACAAGCGGCAAACCGCATTTGATTCACGGCCTCTAAGTCCTAAGACCCAAGACCTGATTTCATTGTTTCATCACGCGCATCAATTCCGGCAGCGAAGTGACGCCGCAGGCGACCAGCAGGATGCCCTCTTCCTGAAGGCTTTTCATGCCGGCCTTGCGGGCGGCCTGGCGGAGCACATCCAATTTCGGCGTAGCGGCCAGCACCTCGCGGACGTTGTCGTCGAGCGTCAGCAGCTCGAAGATGGCCGTTTGGCCCTTGTAGCCGATGCCGCCGCACTCGCGGCAGAGGTCTTTCTTGCCTTCGTCGGGCTTGGGCTGGTGGGGGCGATAAAACGCCCGCACGCGCCCCGCGGGAATGCCCAATTGCTGGAGGACTTGGGGGGCGGGGGCATAGGGTTCCTTGCAGAGGTCGCAGAGTTTCCGCACCAGCCGCTGGCACAACACGGCGGAGACGGCGGCGGCCACTTCCTCCGGCGGCGCCTTGAGCACCAAGAGCCGCAGCAACGCCTCGGCGCAGTCCTTCGCCCGCATGCTTCCCATGATCAGGCGCTCCGACTCGGCCACGTCGCGGCAGATCAGGGCGACGGTGTCGGCGTCGGGCAGATCGCGGACCACGACCACGTTGGGCTCGGTGCGGAAGACCTTCGGCAGCACGGCGGCGGGGCCCTGCCCGTCGGCCGCCTTGTAGGTCGTCACCGCGATGTTCTCCACTTCGCGGGCCCGGCTGCCCTCGTCCTCGACGGCGGCAAATTCCCGCAGGAAGCGGTCCATGCCGTTGAGCACGACGTCGATAGTGGTGCGCAGGCCGCCGGCGGGCAAGGCGGAAAAAAGCAAGAAGCCCTTGGGCCGCTTTAATAACTCCTGGAACTGCTCCTGCATCTTGTCGCGCATCCCCAGGTCGGCCAGCGTCTTCAGGTGCAAGGGCTTGATCTCGAACTGCACCAGCACGCGCTCGCCGGTCTTGGTCCCCTGCGAGGCCAGGGTGGCCGGATACTTCACCGTCTCCAGGGACACCAAGGGATTGATCTGCTCGACTCCCGGCAGCTTCGGCAGCCGCGACCGATCGACCGGCGTCCAGCGGCCCAGCGGCGAGGCGAATTTCTCGCGGGCGCGCTGCTCGGGTTCCGTCTTCAGCCGCTGTTCCCACTCGGCGGCGTTGCCCTCTTTGTCGGCGGCCCGCTTCTTAATCAACTCGATGCTGACCTTCTCCTTGAAGTCCTCGCGGGCGCGGCGGACCTTGTCGAAGACCTCCTGCCTGAGGACGGCGTACTCGACGCCGAAGCGGCCTTCCTGGCGCTTCTGACGGTCTTTGGGATTCAGGCCGCAGAGGATCTTCAGCGCCTCCAGGGCGCCGTCGGCGCCGCTGCGGTCGCGGCTTTCCTGGGGGAGCCAGACGCCGTCGATGAGGTGGCGGACGCCGACGGTCTCGGCGGCGAAGTCCAGCATCACGGCGGCGGCCCGGTTCGCCACGCCCGCGGCGAGGATTTCCCGCGCCGCGGGGAGACCGGGCGATTGCCGGGCGGCCAGCAGGCGGCCGGCGTCGGTGCGGTCGTCGGGGCCGCCGCGGGCGAAAACGCTCAGCGGCGCGCCCTGCACGTTGGGGTCCGCCTTCTCCAGGCTTGCCAGGCGGCCGAAACCACCGGCCACGAGGTTGCACAAGCCCTCGTGGTAGAGGGGAACAACCACCACGACGAAGGCGGTGCCGGCCAGAAGGCGGATGAGGAAGACCGTGGTTCCGCTGGCGGCCGCCGCCGCCGACGTGATCAAACCGGCGACGAGCATCACGCCGAAGAAGGCGGCCACCGACACGGCGTCCGCCGTGAAGCGGCCCGCCAGGTCCAGCACGCTGTCCAGGGCCTCCTCGTGCCGGTCGGCCACCTTGGGATGGCGGTAGACCAGGTAGCCGGTCAAGGGCCCGGCCACCGCGATCAACAACAGCACCAACCCCAGCCAGAACCAGGGCAACAGCCAGAACAGCCCCGCGGCGGCGAAGAACGTGCCGAGGCCCAGAAAATTCCACATCACGTGGTCGAGGTGGAGCTTCTGGCTGTCGCGGTTGATCCAGTCGGCCGCGCGGATCCAGAGGACCAGCATCAGCAGGCAGGTGATCACCTTGGCGGGGCTGAGGTAGTCGCCGGGTCCGCGCCAAGCGGCGGAGGTTGCGGCGGCGGCCCAGGCGGGCGCAGCGCCGAAGAAGACCAAGGCGGCCGGGAGGAATAAGCGGACAAGGCGGTAACGGCTCATGAGCATGCGGCTTCTAACTTCTAACTTCTAACTCCTTCCCCTACAACATGGCGGAGGCGCGGACTTCGATGCCCCGCAGGGCCATCTTCAGGGCCTCGGGGTTCGGCGCCACCTCGAAGGCGGCCGCCCGGTCGATCATCTCCGTCTCGACCAGCTCCCGCAGGCTCATGGTGAAATCCTGCATCCCCTCTTCCTTGCCGAGGCGGATGGCGTCCACCAGCTTGTCGTCCTGGGCCTCGAGGATCAGCTTGCGGACGGTGGGGTTGAAGGTCATGATCTCGCAGGTGGGGACGCGCCCCACGCCCTCCTTGATCGAAGGGAGGAGCTTCTGGGCAACGATCGCCGTCATGTTGAAGGCCATGGCGCTGCGCAGCGCGTCGTGCATTGACTGCGGGAAGAGGTCGAGGATGCGGCCGATCGTGCTGGGGGCCGTCGAGGCGTGGATGGTGCCGAAGACCAGGTGCCCGGTCTCCGCCGCCTGCATGGCCGTCTCGAAGGTCTCGCGGTCGCGCATCTCGCCCACCAGCATGACGTCGGGGTCCTCGCGGACGGCGTGCTTCATCCCCGTCATGAAGTCCTTCACGTCCATGCCGATCTCGCGCTGGTTGATCAGGCACTTGTCTTCGGTGAAGGTGAATTCGATGGGGTCTTCCAGGGTCAAGATGTGCTTGCGGTAGTTGTGGTTGATCCAGTCGAGCATCGAGGCGATGGTGGTGCTCTTGCCGGAGCCGGTGATGCCGGCCAGGAGGATCATCCCCTGGGCGTGGCGGCAGAGGCCTTCCAGCGAAGGCGGCAAGTACAGGGAGCGGAAGTCGGGGATGTAGTTGTTCACCCGCCGCGCCACGAGGCCGATTTCTCCCATCTGGTGGAGCACGTTGACGCGGAACCGCCAGCGCTTGCCGTCGATATGCAGGGCATGGGCGAAATCCACCCCGCCGTCGGCGGCGAAGATCCGCTGCCGCCGTTGGTCGCGGCTCAACAGCGGCAGGAGCAAGCGGTCCATTTCCTCCGCGTCGATCGGTCCCCGGTTCAGCGGCCGAAGCGAGCCGCGGACGCGGACGAAGGGCGGGCAGCCGACCTTCAGGTGCAGATCGCTCCCCTCCAGCTTCACCACGGCCCGAAACAGCTTGTCGACGGGCAATTCCTCTTCCTTGCCGAGCGTGGGCTGAGCGGTGTTTTCCTCTGCGGATGCCATCAATAAACCCTATTCTAAGGAGTTAGAAGTTAGGAGTTAGGAGTTAGAATCGCCGGGCATTGACCGCTGTGATTCCACCTTCTAACTCCTAACTTCTAACTCCTAACTTCTGTCTTCTGTCTTCTACCTTCTTACAGCCGCACGGGGATGCCGCGGCGGCGCATCAGTTCCTTCGTTTCCCGGATCGTATACTCGCCGTAATGGAAGATGCTGGCGGCCAAGGCGGCCTCGGCCCCGCCCCGCAGGATGGCGTCGGCGAGGTGTTCTGGGCAGCCGGCCCCGCCGCTGGCCACCACCGGCACCGACACGGCCTCGGTGACGGCGCGGGTGATCTCCAGGTCGTAGCCGTTCTTGGTGCCGTCGGCGTCCATCGAGGTGAGCACGATTTCGCCCGCCCCCAGTTCCTCGACGCGGCGGGCCCAGGCGACGGCTTCCAGGCCGGTGCCGATCCGCCCGCCGTGGATGTGGACCTCCCAGAACTCCTGCCCGTCCTTCTGCACCCGCTTGGGGTCGATGTTGACCACGATGCACTGGCTGCCGAAGCGGCGGGCGGCCTGGCGGACGAACTCCGGGTCGCGGCAGGCCGCCGAATTGATCGAGACCTTGTCGCTGCCGGCGTTGAGCAAGGCGCGGATGTCGTCAATGGTGCGGATGCCGCCGCCGACGGTCAGGGGCATGAACACCACCTCGGCGGTCCGCCGCACCACGTCGAGGATGATGTCGCGGCCCTCGTGGCTGGCGGTGATGTCGAGGAAGACCAGCTCGTCGGCCCCTTCCTGCTCGTAGCGGGCGGCCACCTCGACCGGATCGCCGGCATCGCGGAGGTTGAGGAAGTTGGTTCCTTTGACGACCCGGCCGCGGTTCACGTCCAGGCACGGAATCACCCGTTTGGCTAACATCGCCGCTGGCCACCGGTTGGGAGGACGCAATGCGACTGACCCTGGGCAAGGCCTTCGGACCTTCCCCGTTCCAATCTCTTACTTTAGCAGGGCGGGCGGCGTGCGGTCAACTCCCCACCCGGCAGGGTAGTGGTACAGTTTGCCCGAAATATTTTCAGAGTCAAGGGGAACAAGGCCCGTGCCGAGCGTAGTGAGTTAGTTTGAGGCTACTTCTCTTCTTCTATGAGCCGATAGAGAGTGGGAAACAGAGCGATCCCCAAAGGCAGTCCTACGACCGTCAGGCACAATACCGTTATCACGAGCAGATACGCAAGCGTACTGAACCCGCCTGAAAACTCCACACGGTAGCTTTTCATGGCATCCCTCTAAGTGCTGGACTGACCCGGTTTATCGCCCCGACGCCGGGGCATTATAAATCCCATTTGGACGGTTGGTCAACCAGCTTGACCGCTACAGCATGGGCTGGGCCAAGCAGGCGGGATTGCAGGGCCTGTCCGCTGGCGGTTTCCGCGGCCATACTGGCGGCCAGCGGCCGGTACGTGGTATAGTGCTGCGGTAGCGGCAGCCGGGCAATCGCCCGGCGATCCGCAAGGACGGGATCAGTCCATGCCCATCTCTTGGAACGAAATCCGCCAAAACGCCATCACCTTCGCCAAGGAATGGGCGACCGCCAGGAGCGAGAGCGGCGAAAAACAGTCGTTCTGGAACGACTTCTTTGAAGTGTTCGGGATGCGCCGCCGCGCCGTTGCCTCGTTCGAGGAGCCGGTGAGGCAGATTACGGGCAGGTATGGCCGCATCGACCTCTTTTGGAGGGGTATGCTGCTGGTCGAACACAAGAGCCGAGGGGAGGACTTGGGCAAGGCCGAGTCGCAGGCGTTCGAGTATATCCAAGACCTGATTCGCGAGGGCCGGCAGGACGAGGTGCCGCGCTACGTGATTGTTTCCGACTTCGCCCGCATCGCACTGCACGACCTGGATCCGGAGGAGGATCGCCCCCTGCCTCTGTTCGCCGGCTACCGCGTCGCCAGCGTCGAGTTTCCGCTGGCCGAGTTGCACCGCCAAATCCACGCGTTCGCATTCATTGCCGGCTACCAGCAGCAGCGATTCCAGGACCACGACCCGATCAACCTCCGTGCGGTCGCCATCATGGACGACCTGCACAAGACCTTGGAAGCCGGCGGCTACTCGGGGCACGAACTGGAGCGCTTTTTGGTGCGTGTCCTCTTCTGCCTCTTTGCCGAGGACACGGGGATTTTCGAGCGCGAGGCGTTTCGGCTTTACCTCGAGGACCGCACGAAGCCGGACGGATCGGACCTGGGCCTTCATCTGGCACGCCTCTTCGACGTCCTCAACACGCCGCAGGAGAAGCGGCAGAAGAACCTCGACGAGACCCTAGCGGCGTTTCCCTATGTCAACGGCGCGCTTTTCGCGGAGGCGTTGGGTTTCGCCGACTTCAACTGCCCGATGCGCGACAGTCTCCTGGCCTGCACGCGTTTCGACTGGTCGCAGATTTCGCCCGCCATCTTCGGCTCGCTCTTTCAAGGCATCATGGAAGCCCGTGAGCGCCGGCAGGTTGGCGGCCATTACACCAGCGAGCGCGACATCCTCAAGGTGGTGCGGGCGTTGTTTCTCGACGACTTGAGGGCGGAGTTCGCGCGGATCAAGGGCGATAAGAACCAGTTAAGGCGATTCCACCAGAAGCTTTCCCGGCTGCGTTTTCTCGATCCGGCGTGCGGTTGCGGCAATTTCCTCGTGATCACGTACCGCGAGCTTCGGTCGTTGGAGGTCGAGGTGCTCAAGGCCCTGCACGGCGGGGGCCAGCAGCGGCTGGACATTCAAACGCTGTCGCTGGTGGACGTGGACGCCTTTTATGGGATCGAGATCAGCGAGTGGCCCGCCCGCATCGCCGAGGTGGCGATGTGGCTGATGGACCACCAGATGAACCTCAGGCTTTCGGAAGAGTTCGGCCAGTACTTCGTGCGTCTGCCGTTGACGAAGTCGCCGACGATCGTTTGCGGCAACGCCTTGCGGCTGGACTGGAAGGCGGTCGTTCCGGCCCAACAGTGCAGCTACGTGCTGGGCAATCCGCCGTTTGTCGGCAAGCAGTTTCTGGACCCGGGGCAAAACGAGGACATGGAGTTGGTGTGCGGTCACATCAAGGGGTACGGCGTGCTCGACTATGTCACCGCCTGGTATGTGAAGGCCGCCTGCTACGTTCAGGGTACGCCGGTGCGGGTCGCCTTCGTCTCGACCAACAGCATCAGCCAGGGGGAGCAGGTGGGCGTCCTCTGGCGGGCCTTGTTCGACCAGGGCATGAAGATTCATTTCGCCCACCGGACGTTCGCCTGGGAAAGCGAGGCCAAGGGCAAGGCCCACGTCCACGTGGTGATTATCGGCTTCGGCGCCGGCGATTTCGCGGCCAAGCGGCTCTATGAATACGAGGCGGTTTCCTCCGCGCCGTCCGACAGGTCGAACGAGCGGAACGGCGGCGAGGCCGTTGCCACGGTGACGGAGGTGGCCGGCATCAGTCCGTATCTCGTGGCCGGCTCGAACTGCATCGTCACCGCCCGGAGCAAACCGCTCTGCCCGGTGCCGGAGATTGTGTTCGGCAGCATGCCGAACGACGGCGGCAACCTGCTGCTGAGCGGCTCCGACCGAGAGTTGCTCCTCGACCAGCACCCGGAGGCGATCAAGTACCTGCGGCGCTTCGTAGGGGCCGAGGAATTCCTCAATGGGATCGAGCGGTGGTGTCTGTGGCTCTTGGGCGAGAATCCGGCGGACTTTCGGCGGCTGCCGGGGGTAACGGATCGGGTTCACGCGGTCGCCATTCACCGCAAGAAGAGCAAACGACAGACGACGAAGGAGCTGGCCGAAGTGCCGGCCTGCTTCGGCGAAATTCGCCAGCCGGACCGGTCCTACCTGCTCATCCCCTCGGTGTCGAGCGAGCGCCGCCGATATATTCCGATCGGTTTCATGCGTCCCGACGTTATCGCCAGCAACCTCGTGCTCCTGGTCCCCGGGGCCAATCACTATCACTTTGGGGTCTTGTCTTCTGCCATGCACATGGCCTGGGTGCGGCAGGTGGCCGGGCGGCTGAAGTCGGATCTCCGTTACTCCAACAGGATCGTTTACAACAACTTTCCCTGGCCCGCCGTGCCGACCGCGGCACAACAGGTTCACGTTAAGGACGCCGCACGACGGATCTTGGATCTTCGCGTGGAACTGGGAGACGGACGAGCCGGCTACCTCCCCGCGGCGCAAAGAAGCGGCCAGACCGCTTGCCTGGCCGACCTTTACGACCGAGAGGGCATGCCGCTGCCGCTCTACAAGGCCCACGCCGCGCTGGACCGCGCCGTGGACCGCTGCTATCGCAGGCAGCCGTTCACGTCCGACCGGCAGCGGGTCGAGTTCCTCTTTTCGCTGTACGAGAAACTCACCGCACCGCTGATTCCGGCGACGGGGAAGGGAAAACGCCAACGCGACCGCCGCGGCTCATCCATGGGCTAACGCCCGGCGCCCGCGTCTCGTCAATGCCGCGATCGAGAGGATCAAGAGGAATGCCCCCAGCCCGCCGACGAGCGCGACCGGGGCGGTTCGGGGCGTCCGGGTCGTCCCCGCCTTCGGGGTTGGGGCCGCAGGCGCAGCGTGCTCCTCCGCCTTTTCTTTCGCCTCTTCGCTGGCGCGGGCCAGATTGCCGCGAAAATCCTTCACCTTGAAGTTGATGATCTTGGCCAACTGCGCGCTGAGCGTCGGCGCCCCGTCGAACCAGCCCTCGGGCTCATTGAACGCCGCGTGGATCTCGAAGAAGATGGCCTCCTCGGGGGCCTTCAGCCGGGTGGCCTTCAGATAGAAGCCCGTGCCCGCATAAGGCTGCTTCGGTCCCAGCACGGGTTTGCCCAGGGCGTCCTTGTCGATCCGCCGCCACTGGTTGGGATACTCCTTGTCCTTGTCGAACTGGGGGTCGATGCGGCCGGCAATCACCACGCCGTCGGGCGTCTCGCTGAGGACCACGTAGCGCGTGGCACTGACCTCGACCATGTCGAACAAGCAGAAGGTGCTGTAGAAATAGCGGTCGCCCCAGTGTTTTTCCGTGACGCTCTTGAGTTTCCGCTTGGCCATCTCCTTGTCGGTGAGGAAGCCGGCCGTCATGCTCGATCCCGCGTCCTTCTTCGCCTCCTCTTTCTTCTTCTTGAGGATCGTGTCGCCGAATTCCTTGGAGGAAAGGACGTGCCAACGGCCGCGGGCGACGAAGTAGACGTCGATCTTGCGGAGCGTGTAGCCCTTTTTGTCCAGGGGCCGGTTCTTCAGGGTGAGGGGGGCCTGCGAATTCTGCGCCGTGAAGTCCTCGAAGGTGCAGTGGCGGGGGAGGATCTTTTCGATGGCCGCCCGCTGGGCCGCCGCATCCATTTCCTTGCCCAGCAGCGGCGGCGGCAGCTTGATCACCGTCCCTTCCGGCATCGCAATGCCCTTGGTGATCAATTCGTTCAAGACCGGGTTCTTGCGGAACTCGGTGGCGTCGCCGGCGGCCATCAGCAGGAGGGAAAGAACAACGATGTTCATGGCGTGGACCTCGCAGAGTGCCAGAAAAACTCGCCGCAAACAGCGACAAATGCCGCCGCGGCCGTTAGTCCGCGAGATATATTACAAAAAAATCCCCGGCGGGAGAAGTACAACCGGGCGGGGGCGGCGATTATAATGGGGTGCTGTTGCGAAAGGCTGGGTGCCACTGCTGGCTTGTCCAGCAGTGCCGATGGCCCGAAACGCTGCACTGCTGGACAAGCCAGCAGTGGCACCCTTCTTCCCTCCCCTTGCCCGCCCTGCCGGAGAAGTGACCATGAACCGTGTTTCCCGCTGTTTTGTCGCCCTGAGTTGCCTCGTTTGGCTTGGTTCGGTCCTGGCTGGCCCGGCGCGGGCGGACGACTGGCCCAGTTGGCGCGGCCCCCGGCGCGACGGCATCTGCCGCGAGACCGGCCTCTTGCAAGACTGGCCGAAGGAGGGGCCCAAGCTGGCTTGGAAGACCAAGGGGCTCGGCGAGGGCTTCAGCGGGCCGGCCATCGTCGGCAACGTCCTTTACACGATGGGCAATCGCGACGGCAAGGAATTGGTCTTCGCCCTGGATGTCGCCGACCGGGGCAAGCAGTTGTGGGCCAAGGCCACCGGCGTCGTCCGCCACGGCGGCGGCGGCTTCCCCGGTCCCCGCTCCACCCCCACCATCGACGGCCGGCGGCTCTACACGCTGGGCATCAACGGCGACCTGGTGTGCATGGATGTCCGCGACGGACGCATCCGCTGGCGGCACGACCTGGTCCACGATTTCGGCGGCGGCATTCCCAACTGGGGATATGCCGAGTCCGTGCTCGTGGACGGCCCCTGGGTCCTGTGCACGCCCGGCGGGGCCAAGGCCACCATCGTGGCCCTCTCGAAGAGCGACGGCAAGCGGGTCTGGGCCGCTCCCATCGGCGACCCGGCCGCCTACTCGTCGATCGTCCCCTTCACCGCCGGCGGGGTCAAGCAATACGTCACCCTGACGGCCAAGGGGATCGTGGGCGTGCGGGCCAGCGACGGCAAGTTCCTCTGGCGCTACGACGCCCCCTCCAATCCCGTGGCCAACATCGCCACCTGCGTCACCTTCCGGCAGACGGTCTTCGGGGCCTGCAACTACGGCGTGGGCGGCGGCCTGGTCTTGGTGCAGAAGAGCGCCGAGGGCTTCCACGCCAAGGAGTTGTACTTCACCAAGAAGATGCAGAACCATCACGGCGGTTTCATCCTCCGCGACGGCGCCCTGTACGGCTGCAGCAACCCCGACGTGCTCACCTGCCTCGACTACCAGACCGGCCAACTGCAATGGTCGGACCAAAGTTGCGGCAAGTGTTCGCTGCTCTATGCCGACGGCCGGCTCTACTGCCGCGACCAGCGCGGGCCGATCAGCCTGGTGGCGGCCACGCCCGCGGGCTTCGAGCTCCACGGCCGCTTCAACCAGTCCGACCGCAGCCCGCGCGAGGCCTGGCCGCACCTGGTGATCGCCAACGGCATGCTCTACGTCCGCGACGAGGACGTGCTGCTGTGCTACGAGGTGCGGGCGAAGTGAGCCGTTACTCCGCCTCGCCTGGACCGCCCACGGCGGTGTTGTCCGGGTCGGCCATCGCGCGGAGGTCTCTGGCCAGGACGTCATAAGGGATGAAGCGGACAGAACCGTCGCAGAAGCCGACGTTGACGCCGCCGATATGGCCGCCCCGGTTGGGGCTATTGATCCGCTGGAGGACCTCGTCGACCGTCATGTCGCGGGGCTCCATCCAGGGGATTCCCGAGCCGGGGACCTCGATCACCAGGATCGTCTTCGACGTTCCCGCGTGCCCGGAGACATAGCTCGCTTTTCTGTCCCCATCGGGCAGGCCGCCGACGGTGTTCTTTCCCACGAGCATCACGTAGCTGGTCTCGTCGCTTCCGGGGCCGGCCTTGGGATCGCTGGGGCAGCGGTACGCGGAAGGCATGGCGGCGCCGGCGAGCGCCCGGTTCTTGGGGCTATCCCATGGCTGCTGGGGGTCGTATGTCTGGGAGATGCCGGCTGGCTCCAAGTAGGGCAAGATTGCCACGCGCCAGCTCATCCCCGGCTGCCCGTCCTTCTCCGCGCCGCCTGGGGCCGGAAGGACGCCGTACTGCAACTCGTAGCCCTGAAGGGCTATGCAGATTTGCTTGATGTTGTTTCTGCAAACGGTCCGCCGGGCGCCCTCGCGTGTGGCCTGGACCGCGGGGAGCAGCAGCGCTATCAGGATGCCCCCACAGAAGAGCACCGCGAACAGCCCGCCGACCACGGTAAGGACGATGACCACGGGGTTCCACGACTGTGCCGGCGGGCGCGGCGGGGGCGCGGGGGACCCGGGGATGGTGATCGTCTTGCCGCACTGGGCGCAGGGCCCGCTGCGTCCCGCCAGTTCATCGGCCACGGAAGTCTGTCTGCCGCAATGGGGACAGGTGAAGGGAATCGCCATCGGGCACCTCCAGAGGCGGACAGGTCGGAACTCTAGAGAGGAGAGAAAGAGGCGCCGCCCGGATTCGAACCGGGGATGGCGGATTTGCAATCCGCTGCCTTAGCCGCTTGGCTACGGCGCCGAAGTCTTTGCCGCGTATAAGTTTACCGACTCGTTGTCCAAACCGGCCGCGATGGCCACGACACCCGTCGTAACGAAATACCACCGCTGGTGGGGTGTTTTCCTGTTATGCCGCCAAGTCGGACAGATATGAATATATCACTTATAGGGTCGGCCGAAAACCCCGGAAACCTTACCCCAGTTTCCCCCGCTTTCTTCGCGGCGGAATCCACGAGGGGACGATCCCAAAGAAACAGGCCCCCGGAATTCGCGCCGGAAAGGAGGCGGGAAAGGGCTTTCCCGTGCCGCGAACTCCGGAGGCCGTGGGAGACAGGTGCCAGGGCCATGCCGGCCGTGCTCGCCCAAACACGGTCAACACAGCCCTGGCACGAAATGCACGGCTGATACAGCCGTGGCACACATAGTTACTCCGCTTCGGCGCGGAGGACCACAAACCGGCTCCCCTCCGGCGATTGCACCAGGAGCAAGAGCCCCTTCTCCAGCGGTTTGCCCGCCAGAGCCTTGCGCAGGTCGGCCACGGATTTCACCGGCTGACGGTCGGCCTGGGTAATCACCATCCCGGCGGCCAGTCCGGCCATGTCCGCCAGGCTGCCGCGATGGACCTCGGTGATGGCCACGCCGTGGTCGGCCTTGATCCCCAACTGCTCGGCGACCTGGGGAGTGAGGTTCTCCACGGCGATCCCCAGCTTGTCGAAGCGAGCGGTCTCGGCGTCTTCGGAACCCGGGGAGCCGGCCGTCGCGACGGCCCCTTCGGTGGGCAACTCGCGGCAGGTCGCCTGCAGCGTCAACTGCTTGCCGTCGCGGAGGACCAGTAGCGGCTCGGTCTGGCCGATCTTGGTCTTCTCGACGAGGCCTTGCAGGTCCCGCGGGCTGGCGACCGCTTCGCCGGCGAATTGGAGGATGATATCGCCCGGCCTCAGCCCCGCCTTGGCGGCGGGCGTGTCGGGCCGCACCTCGGTCACCAGCACGCCCTGGCGGACCTTCACGTGGAACTGTTCGGCCAGCGGTTGCGAGACCGGCTGGATGATGACGCCGAGGTAGGCGCGATGGACCTTGCCGTTTTGCACCAGTTGTCCGCCGACCCACTTGGCCAGGTTGACGGGGATGGCGAAGCCGACCCCCTGGTAGCCGCCGTTGGTGGTCGAGATGGCGGTGGTGATGCCGACGACCTGGCCGTCGATGTTCACCAGCGGGCCGCCACTATTGCCAGGATTGATGGCGGCGTCGGTCTGGAGGAAATTCTCGCGGTCGGCGATGCCGATGCCGCGTCCCTTGGCGCTGACGATTCCGGCGGTGACGGTGCCTTCCAGGCCGAAGGGCTGGCCGAGGGCCAGGACCCAGTCGCCCACGTCGACCTTATCGCTGTCGCCCAGCCGCGCGGCCGGCAGCGTGCCGGCGCCGTTGATGCGGAGGACGGCCAGGTCGGTGTCGGGGTCGGTCTTGATGTCGACGGCCTTGAACTCGCGTCCGTCTTGGAGGCGGACGGTGATCTGCCCGTCGCCGGCGATCACGTGATTATTCGTGAGAATGACGCCGGACGGATCGACGATCACGCCGGAGCCGGCCGAGGCCCCGCCCTGCCGCGGCATCCCCGGCATCGAGGGCATCTGCTTGAAGAACTCGTGGAACCCCGGGTTGTTGAACAAATCCCCAAAGGGCGCCCCCTTGAAGCCGAAGGGCATCTCTTCGCCGTTCTCGCCGGCACCCGGCCTCTGCGCCGACATCTTTGGCGGCTTCGGCGTATTGGTAATCATCACCACCGACGGCAAGACCTCGGTCGCCGCACTGTGGAAGGCCTTCGACATGGACTTGGCCAGGCTCGTCGCCGCGCCGCTCTTCTCCATGGCGGCCGCCGGGCCGCTTGTCGCGGCGCTCGTGGCCGACGGGCTTGGGGCGGCATACCAGGCGGTGGCGGCCGCCTCGCGGTTGGCATACAACGACACCGCGCTGCCGGCAATTGCTACCATGCCCAGGATGGCCAATAGCCCGATCGCCGCAACCCAGGTCCTGGTCCGGAACCAAACACATCTCTTACTCATCGCTCTGCTCCTCTTCTCTTGGACGGAACTGATGGAAAGGGAAAACAGGCCACCCGCGGCCCCGCGGACCGATCACACCGGGCCCGCCCCCTTAGCGATTGTTGCCACAAGACGCCGCCATCTTACGCCGGCTTTTCGGCCATCGGCGGATTGCCGAAAATCATCCCCGGTGAGCCGGTTTTCGCGAACCAAACCGTTGCGGCCGGCGTAGAAGCAAGTGGCAATTCGTTGCCGCGCCGCGGAGGCTCCCTGCGCGCGTTTGACAAAGGGCTCGGCCTCTGGTAGGGTAATTCGAGCGAGCCTGGCGGGGCTTCGCCGGGTGCCACTGCTGGCTTGCCCAGCAGTGTGGTGGAGCGACGCATCGGCACTGCTGGACAAGCCAGCAGTGGCACCCAACCTCTCGCAACAGAAACGGATGATCGCAAAACCAGCACTGCCCGGTTTCCTTTGATGCCTATGTTTCCGCAAATCTTCCGCGTTCGCCAAATCTTCGAGGGACCCCGGCTGGCGGATGTCCCCGCGGCGGTCCACGCCGAGCTGCGCCGCTTGCAATTGGGGCGGACGCTGCGGCCGGGGCAGAGCGTGGCCGTCACCGCCGGCAGCCGCGGCATCACCAACATCGTCGCCATCCTCCACGCGGCGGTCGAGCACCTCCGGGACCTCGGCGCCCAGCCCTTCGTGGTCCCCGCCATGGGCAGCCACGGCGGCGGCACCGCGGAGGGCCAGCGCCGCGTGCTGGAGTCCTACGGCATCACCGAGGCGGCCCTAGGCTGCCCCATCCGCTCCAGCACGGAGACCGTCGTCGTCGGCCGCACCGTCGAGGGCGTGCCCCTGCACTTCGATCGCCTCGCCATGGAAGCCGACCACGTGCTGGTCTGCAACCGCGTCAAGCTGCACACCGACTTCGCCGCCACCATCGAGAGCGGCCTGATGAAGATGCTGCTGATCGGCCTAGGCAAGCCCGCCGGGGCCAAGGTCTACCACAACGCCGCCCAGGATTACAGCTTCGACCAGATCGTCCGCAGCGCGGGGGGCGAAATCCTCAAGCGCTGCCACATCCTTGCCGGCCTGGCGGTGCTGGAAAACGCCTACGACCAGACGGCCTTGATCGAGGCCGTCGCGCCGGCGGACTTCGAGCGCCGCGAGGTCGAGTTGCTGCGGCTGGCCCGGCAGTGGATGCCGCGGTTGCCCTTCCGCAGGGTCGACGTGCTGCTGATCGACGAGATCGGCAAGAACTTCAGCGGCGTCGGCATCGACAGCAACGTGGTGGGGCGGAAATTCGACGAGCACAAGGCCGTCGCGGACGAGTACCCCAAGGTGAAGCGGATCGCCCTGCGCGGACTGAGCCCGCAGAGCCACGGCAACGCCATCGGCATCGGCCTGGCCGAGTTTTGCCGCTCGCAGTTGTTGCGCGACACGAATTTCGCCGCCACGCGATTGAACGTGCTGACCAGCGGGCGGGTGGCGGCGGCGATGTGCCCGCTGGATTACGAGACCGATCGCGAGGTGCTCGAACTCGCCTTGGGCACCGTCGGCCTGGTCGAGCCCCAGGACGCCCGGCTGTTGTGGATCCCCAACACGATGCAGTTGGGCGAGGTGGAATGTTCGGCGGCCTATCTGGAAGAGGCCCGTGGGCGCAGCGACCTGACGATCCTCAGCCCACCGCGGCCGCTGCCGCTGGACGCGGCGGGCAACTTGCCGGAACGGATGGAATCACTGGGGCCGCCGGCAAAAGGCAGCTCGTGACGCGGAGCCGTTCGTGGTCGGGGCCCTGTCCCAGGGAGATCCGCTGAGACCCGAAGTGAGGTGGGCAATGAAATCAACGTGCCTGGGTTGCCTCGCGGTAGCGTGGCTGACGTGGTTGGTCTTGCCGTCGGTTGCTTGCGTGGCGGACGAGCCCGCGGGGCGGGCCGCGGCAGAACCGGATTACCGGCTGGCCACCGCGTGGTGGGGCGAACTGCCGAGGAAATGGACCCCGGTCGGCTGGAAGAACCACCTGTTCCGCTACAATGTGCTCTTTAACGGCGCCATTGCCGCCCAGCCCGATCTGAATCGGCGGACGACGCCGTGGGCCGGCCAGGGGATGCTCTTGTGGCCGTCCGCCGCCGACCCGGCCGATTACGCCGCGTTCCCGCAGGGCTGGAGCGCCGACCACGATGCCCCGCTGCTGTGGACCGTCTGGGGACTGTCCCGATTTTCGGGCACGGACGCGAAGCGTCGGCCCGAAAATGGGACTGTCCCCTTTGGTCGACCCACGGCCGCGAGGCCGCGGCTCCGCCAAGAACTATTCGCCCACATCCCGGGCGCGAAGGACGTGAAGACCGGCATCGAGCCGCTGTTTGCCTGGGTACGGGTGTCGATCGAAGGTCCGGGGCCGGAGGCCGACCCGCCGAAGAAACACACCTTCTCCTGGAAGCTCTATGGGCCCACGCTGGATAGGAGCATGTTCGGCAGGGAGAATCTCCATTACCACTGGGATCCGTACCCCCGCAAACTCTCCTTTCAGGCTGCTGCCGCGGGCACGCACCCCGCGCTCGTGGAGCCGGACGGGAAGGTTCGCCTGGCGGTGGCCCTTCAGAAGGGATGCCAGGTTGCGTTTCGCACGGCCGGAAAGGACGCGGCGCTTGACGTTCAGTTCGACGTCGAGCAGGGCAACTGCGTGGATTTCCTCGTCCCCATGATCCCCACGCCGCAGGACGTCGTGGAAAAGGAATGTCGGTTAGGTTACGAAAAGGCGCTGGCCCAGGCCGACGCCTACTGGCGGCAGGTCCCCGCCACCGCCGCCAGGATCGAGGTCCCGGAGGAGCAGATTACGCAGGCGATCCGGCACTATGTCAAGCTCGCGCAAGTGGTCGCGGAAAAGGACCCCGCCACCGGCGACTACGCCAACCTGACCGGCGCCTGGACGTATGCCGACGTGTGGTCCACTCCCAGTTCGATGACGCTGGCCATGCTGCTGGACCCCATGGGCTATCACCCGCAGGCGGAGCGCTACCTGGCGGTGTTCAAGAAGTATCAGGGCAGCACCGTTCCGCCGGGGAAATCGCTACGGCTGCATCCGGGCTATCTCGGCACGCCCAAGGTCTACCAGCAGATCAACTGGCTTTCGGACAACGGGGCGCTGCTCTGGGCGTTTTCCGAGCACGCCCTGCTCTCGGGAGACGAGGCCTTCACCACGGCGTATACGCCGGCCATCGTCAAGTCCTGCGAGTGGATACGCGACGCGCGGGCGTCGACCGGCCACGGCGGCATCGAAGGCATCTTGCCCCCGGCCGTGGCTACCGACGAAGGCCAACAGGTGCAGTCGGTCTGGAACGACGGCTGGAACTACAAGGGGTTGACCACGGCGGTTCGGCTGTTGAAGAGGATCAAGCACCCGCGGGCGGCGGAGTTCGAGGCCGAGGCCAAAGCGTATCGCGTGAAATTCCGCAGCGCGTTGGCCGAAGTCGCCCGGACGACCCCGACCTGGACCGACGCCGCCGGAAAGGTCCGTCCCCTGGCGGCGAGAACCCTCTGGGGAGATAAGAAGTTTGGGATCAACCACGCTTTCTATCTCGACACCGGCCCGCTCTTCCTGGTCTTCGCCGGCTTGATGGACGCGGACGACGAGTTGATGCGATCCAGCCGCGGGTGGTTTCGCGAGGGCCCGCCGCGCAAGACCTACCAGGACGACGGCAATTGCTGGCAGAATCCCAGCCTGAACCACGAGATGTCCAGTTGCGAACCTGCTTACAGTTGGCTCTTTTTCCACTCGTGGCAACTCGGCGACCGCGCCCAGTTCCTCGAAGGGATGTACTCGCTGTTTGCGGGGGCGTCTTCGCGGCAAACGTACACGGTTTGCGAAACCCGCGGCGGCATTACCGGGCTCACTCCCTGCCTGCCCGACGTCTGGCTGCTGCGGCTGGCCGTGATCGACGACCAGATCCGGGAGGACGAGCTGCATCTCTTGCGGCTCGTGCCGCTTGCCTGGCTGCGCAGCGACAAGGAGGCTCGCTTCGAGAACATGCCGACCGAATTTGGAGTCGTCAGCCTCTCTGCCAAGCTCGATCCTGCCGGCCGCGAGCTGCGGGTGACTTTTTCCCCGAAATTCAGGACCGCCCCGAAACGACTTATACTCCACATCCCGCCGCTAAAGGGGCTGGAGGCGATCCGACTGAACGATCATCCGCTTGCCTGGGACGGAAAACAGCCGGCGGTCGAGGTCAAGTGCGGTAATTGAGGATGGCTTCGGAATGGCCGCGGCCGGCTGGGCGGATCGCTCGGGTCGCATCCTGGCCGTACTCGGAGGACACGTCCGCGGAGAACCCGAGGGAGAGGGACAATGAAATCAACGTACCCGCGATTCCTCGCGACAGTGTGGCTTGCCTGGGCAATGCTATCGTGGCACCTCCAAGGTCTATCGGCAGGTCCCGCGTCCTGGGCAAGCCCGCCGGGCGCGGAGGACCGCGGCGCGACGGACGCCGGCAAGTCGAGCGAAGAAACGGCGATTCGCCGATGGGTCGGCAGTTCGCTGCTCGGAGAGGCAACGCCGCTATCGGACCACGGCCTGACGGGCGCATGCCCGATCTCCTTCACGTATGGCGGGAAGCCCTCCGAGCAACTCCTCGGCCGCTGGAGCCGCAGCGTGAGGCATCTCCCGCCTGCCGACGGCAAGGAGAAGCATACGATCACCTGGCTCGATCCGGAGACGGGGCTGGAGGTCACGGGCGAGGTCACGGTCTTCTCGGACTTCCCGGCTGTCGAGTGGCTGATTCGATTGAAGAACACCGGCGCGAAAGATTCGCCGATCCTCGAAGGCATCCGGCCGTTGGACGTAACCGTCGGCGTTGGCGACGAGGAGAAGGTGGTCTTTCACCACGCCAAGGGGAGCGATGCCGGTGCGGAGGATTACGCGACGATCGCTACGGCCTTGGCGTCCGGCTCTTGCATCACGCTGCCAGCCCAGGGGCAGAGGTCGCAGACTTTCTTGCCGTACTTCAATCTCCAATGGCCCGGCGGCGGCATCGTGGGGGCCATCGGCTGGACCGGCCAATGGGAGCTGAGCGTCCGGCGCATCGCGGGCCGCGGGGTGGTACTCCAGGCCGGCCAGCAACGCACGCACCTGACGCTCCTGGCCGGTGAATCGATCCGCACCCCGCGAATCCTGCTCGTCCACTGGCAGGGCGCGGACCGCATGCGGGGGCACAACCTTCTGCGGCGCATCCTGCTGGCACACTACGTCCCGCGCCTCAATGGCCGGGTAGTCACGCCGCTGCTGACGCAGAACACGTTCTTCCTCTTCGGCGATGGAAACCAGACCACCGAGCGCAACCAGATCGAGACGATTGCCGGAATTCCCGCCATGG
>JBKQVT010000132.1:0-86495 GCA_052139835.1 Thermoguttaceae bacterium | reverse complement strand
GCCTTCCGATCCAACCTGGGCAACGTCATCGCGATTTTCTCCTGCTTCGCATGGGCTTGAAATCAGGACGCTACCCCAAGTTATACAACCTCCCTACCTTTCGCGCCATAGATACTTGCCGCACACCGCGACGCTGGGTGCCACTGGCTTTGCCAGTGCTCGTCGGAGCCCCTTGCAGGCAGGCACTGGCGGAGCCAGTGGCACCCTGCGCCCTTGCCGAATCGTGCAAGACTACCTAAGGCTGGGAAGATGCGGAAGCGACGCCGGCTTGGCTGGCGGTAGGGAATTTATCGGCCTCGGCCCGCTTCCGCAGGGCCTGGTCCTCGGCGCTCTCGGCGGAGAACAAGCCCGCGGATTGCCGCGCCCCCGGGGCCGCGCTGCTGCAACCGGCGGCCGGAAGCACCGCCGCCAGCGTCAGCACCGCCGTCCACAAGAGACGCTTTCCGCCTCGGAGCTTACCCGCGAAGATCACAGTTGCGCCTCCCGTCCGGCGGCTAGGAGCCGACGCGCTTCGATCCTACCCAAGCGCTGGTGGATTGGGGCTTCGGCGGGGTACTGGGGGCGCCTGATTCCACGGTGCTGCCGACCTTGTGCGAGCCGAGGCTGAATTGGCTCGGCGGCGGCGTGCTCGGCTTCTTCTTGATAAACTGACTGACCACCAAACCGGCCGCATTCTTGACCGACGTGCCGATTCGCGACAGCAGCGACGGCGGCGGTGGCGCGGGTCGCACCGCCGGATTCTTCAGCGACGTGTCGCCGCCGCCGTTGGAAGATGACGTAATGACCGAGTCCGCCAGCGCCGAAATCACCGGGACCGCCAGCAGGGCGATCAACAACAGGCCGACCGATAGAATCCAAGCCCTTTTCATGGTCAGAACCTCTCGACAAGAAACAGAGAAAAGAGACGGCCCGGGGCGCGAGACCCCGGGGGAAGGACACAATCAAGGGCGGACTATCGCAGAAACGGCCGCCGGCGTAAAGGGCAATTTTGGCCAGGTCAGCGCCCCGGGTGCCACGGTTGGCTTGCCCAACCGTGTTCCGCACTGCTGGGCAAGCCAGCAGTGGCACCGAACCGATCCATCCTGCGATTCCAGGTCTAGCGCTCCAGCGGCCGCCCCAGGCGCAGCCGGGCCTGCGGCAGGGCAGGGGGGGGCGCGGCGGTGGCGGCCGCCTCGGGCAACGGCAGCCAGCGGGCCAGCCACTCCGCCTGGGCCGTCGCGGAAAGCTGGACCTCGGCCGCGGGGACCAGGGCCTGGATCAGGGCTGCCACCGGCTGCCGCTCGGCGATGGGCTCGGCCAACAGCGGCCCGGTGCGCGTCGTCAGCACCGTTCCGGCCTCCACTCCGCGGCAGCAGCCCTGCAGCCGCACGCCGCGGGCATCGACCTGGAAATCCAGGGCCAGTTGCTCGTAGCCCAGGTCGCCGGAGGGCGCGGGCTCTGCCAGCGAGACCAGGTGCAACTGGCGGACGGCCCCGCGCACCAGCGCGCTGCCGACGAGTCCGGGCCCGGCGCGAAGCGTTCCGGCGGCCCGCGCCACGCGACCCTGCCAGAGTCGGGCCGAGTGGATGCTCAATTCGGCGGGGCCGGTCAACATTTGCGGCAAGCGCCCGGCCGACAACGCGGCCAGGTCGAGGCCCTGCAAGCGGCCCTCGATCTGGGCGGCCCAGCCACCCGGCGTCTGGTTGGCCCAGACATGGCCGCAAAAACTGCTCCCCGCCCCCAACGACTTTACCTCGTCCCAGGCGATGCCCAGCAGGCTGCACGGCAGCGGCCGGCCGCCGGTATCGAGTTCCAGCCCGCTGGCCGGCGGCGTCACCTGGCGATTGCGCGTGAGGCGAATCCGCACGGCCTGCGACGGCGCGGGGCCGCCTTTCGTCGACCCAAGACAATCGGTGGCCGGATGAAAGACGGCGCGGGCCTGGACGCCGCCGCGGATGGCTTCAATCACCCCCTCGACGTCGCCCAGCGTCTGCGGGCCGTCGCCGCAGTGCAGCGTGAGCCGGCCCGTCGAGAGGTGGAATTCCACGTCGCTCCAATCCCCTTGGTCTTGGAGGATGCGCTCCAGCAGTTGTCCGAGGCGATTCACGCCGTCCGCCGCGATCTCCGCCTCCGGGGCCGAAAGCCAGACGACGGTTCTCGTCCGGCCTGGTGCGTCGGCGACGCGGGTCCAGGCGGCTTCCAGTTGGGGGCAGCGGAGGACGGCTTGCCCGGTCTCCGGATCGGAGAGAGTCAGCCCTCGATAGCGGAGGGTTCCCGGCCGCGGGTGGTCCAGGCCGGTCAGGGCAACGTCCATGCCGGTCTGCTGCCGCAGGCGGGCGATCTCCGCGGCCTTGTGGCCGGGAAGCTGCCAGGCAACGCACCACACCGCCACCACCGCCGTGGGCACGAGGCAGAGGGAAACGAAGGCGGCCCGGCAGATGCGCCGCCGCGTCTTATCGTGCAGTTGGATCATTTTCCAATCTTTTTGCCGCCATTTCGTGGAACAACTTCCAGCGCGCCTGGATCTCGGCCAGGCTGTTGCCGCCGAACTGATCGACCACCGCCGCGGCGATTTCAAAAGCCACGACGTTCTCCACGATGCAGCTTGCCGCCGCCACGGCGCAGACGTCGCTCCGCTCGTAGGACGCCGGCTGCGCCTGCTTGCTGTCGAGGTTGACCGAGGGCAGCGGATGGGCCAGCGTGCTGATGGGCTTCTTGGCGGCGCGGACGATGATCGGCTGCGCGTTGCTCATGCCGGCCTCCAGCCCGCCAGCGTTGTTGCGGGCGCGGGTGAAACCCAGCGTGGGCGTGCCCGCCAAGCCGGGGTCGTAGCCGATGGGGTCGTGGACCTCGGAGCCGCGGCGGCGGGCGGCCTCGAACCCCATGCCGATCTCGACCCCCTTGATCGCCTGCACGGCCATGACCGCCTGGGCCAGGCGGCCGTCGAGCCGCTTGTCCCATTGCGTGTGGCTGCCGAGGCCGAAGGGGACGCCCTCGACGCGGACCTCGATGATGCCGCCCAGGGTGTCGCCCCCCCGCTGCACCTCGTCGATCAATTTCTTGATCTCCTCGTCCTGCGCGGGGTTGAGCGTGTAGAGGAGGCTGCGGTCGCGCACCGCGCGGTGTTCTTCGAGCGTGCCGGGCTGGGGCTGGATCGTGATCGGCCCGACGGCGGCCACGTAGCCCAGCGCCGCGATGCCCAGCGGGGCCAGCAGTTGCTTGGCCAGGGCGCCGGCGGCGACGCGGGCGGCGGTTTCCCGCGCGCTGGCCCGCTCCAGGACGCCGCGGATCGAGCCCAGGTACTTCATCGCGCCGCTGAGGTCGCCATGGCCTGGCCGCGGGGAGCGGAGGTCGTCCATGCGGTCGATCTTGAAGTCTTTGTTGGGGATGACCAGGGCGATGGGGCTGCCCAGGGTGACGCCGCGCCAGACGCCGCTGAGGACCTCGACGTGGTCGGTTTCCAGGCGTTGGCGGCCGCCGCGTCCGTAGCCGCCCTGGCGGCGGCGGAGTTCGGCGTCGATCAGTTCGGCCCGGAGTTCGACGCCCGCCGGGAAGCCGTCCACCAGTGCCACCAGTGCCTTGCCGTGGGATTCACCTGCGGTCAAATAGCGTAACATTTTACTGCTTCTCGTTTTGCGGCGGTTGTGCTTTGGGCGGCCGGAAGGCCCGTCGCCAGGCGCGTCAGATTCTACACCGAGGGACCCACTGGGGGTAGGGGGATTTGCCGGAGCCGTTGCGTGGCGGCCGGCGCTAGCCTCCGTGCCGGCCAATGCGTAAAATTCTCATAACCAGCGGAGAACCGCCCATGAAGGTCCTGATCGTCTACTACAGCACGTATGGCAATGTGTACAAGATGGCGAACCTGGTGGCCGAGGGCGTGCATGAAGTGGCCGGGGCCGAGGCCGTCATCCGCACCGTGCCGGAGTTGATTCCGCCGGAGGTGATGCAATCGCGGGCGGACATGAAGGCGGGCCGCGACTTGCAGCGCGACGTGCCGCTGGTGACGCTGGACGATTTTCGCCAGGCCTCCGCGGTGGCCTTCGGCACGCCCACCCGCTTCGGCAACGTGGCCGCCCAGTTGAAAAACCAGATCGATCAGCTCACGGGGCTGTGGCTGAAGGGCGAGTTGGAGGGGAAGGCGGCGGGGGTGTTCACTTCCACCGGCAGCCTGCACGGCGGACAGGAGACGACGATCCTGACCTTGATGGCCCCGCTCTTGCACCTGGGGTTTATCGTGATGGGGGTGCCCTATTCGGTCCCGGAGTTGTTCACGACCACCGGCGGCGGGTCGCCCTACGGGCCCGGACACGTGGCCGGCGGCGATTCGCGGCGCGAGATCGATCCGCAGGAGGCGGCGATTTGCCGCGCCTTCGGGCGGCGGCTGGCAACGGTCGGGCTGAAACTGGGCTAACGAGCAGGTCAGTGGCCCTAACGATCCTGGAATACGAGAGCGGCCACCGCTGGTTGGCGGAGAATTGAGATGGAAGGCGCGGCCGATCAGGGCTCGGGTGTCCAAGGAGAGTCAAGACGGACCCCCGCCGAGGCGGCGCCGACCGAAGTGAAAGCGACTTTGCCGGCTGCCGCGGCCCCTCAGGCTGCTTATCCGGAGCAAGAGGCGGCGCCGAGAGCCACTCCTTCTCCCGGCGTGCCGCCCAAACCATCCGCAGCCGGGCTGTCATCGCAGCGGCGGCGAAAGCTGCTGCTGCCGACCGGGGTGGTGATTGGCCTGACGATCGGCGGATACCTGCTTGTCCCCTGGCTGGTGACGGCGCTGAACACGGTTTCCACCGATGACGCTTATGTCAATGGCCACGTCACGTTCGTGGCCGCCCGCGTACCCGGCCAGGTGGCCAGTGTGCTCGTGGATGACAATTACCGCGTGCGCAACGGCGACCTGTTGGTGGAACTCGACAAGGAGCCTTATCGGGTGGAGTTGGAGATCAAGAAGGCCGCCGTCGCCACGGGGAAGGCCGCTTTGGCAGTTGTTCGGGCACAAGTGCGCGGCATCGAGGCACAGGCCAGAAGCCGGCGTTTCAAGTTGCAGCACACCATCGAGGCTGTCGACAATCAGATTGCTCTACTGCGCGCCAAAGTGGCCGACCTGCAATCGAAGAAAGCAACGCTGGCACGGGCGCAGTCCGATTTTCATCGGGCGGAGGAGTTGCTCCCTGCCAAAGCGATCAGCCGCTCGGACTACGATCAACTCCAGGAGGCACTGCTCGTTGCCGCGGCTCAAGTCAAAGAGTCGCAGCAGGAGGTCTACGAGGTTCGGGCCGCCCTGGGGTTGACGCCAATTCCTGCCCCGGGTGAGGATCTTGCTCAGGTGCCGGCCGATCTGGATCAGACCTTCTCCGCTGTCCGTCAAGCGCAAGCGGATTTGATCAACAGTACGGCGCAGTTCGGCTATCGCGGCTCGTCCTTCAATCTGACGCCGACGAAGATGATTGCCGAGTTCATGAAGCAGAGTCCAGAGGGGAACATCGATCCGATTCTTGCCCGCTGGGCCAATGAGGCGCCCGCCGTCAAGCAGGCCGAGGCGAAGCTCCTGCAAGCCCAACGCGACCTGGATCAGGCCGAGCTGAACCTCCGCTACTGCGACGTCGTCAGCGAGATCGACGGCGTCGTGACCGGCCGCAACGTCAATCCCGGCAACAACGTCCAGGCGGGGCAAAGCCTGATGGCCGTCCGTTCACTCACGGAAGTCTGGATCGACGCCAACTTCAAGGAAACGCAGTTGGCAGACCTGCGCATCGGTCAGCGGGTGCGCTGCGAGGTGGACATGTACGGGAGCCGGCGCGAGTTCGAGGGCCGCATCACGGGGTTCACCATGGGGACCGGTCAAACCCTCGCCTTGCTGCCGCCGCAGAACGCCACGGGCAACTTCGTGAAGATCGTGCAGCGGCTGCCCGTCCGCATCGAGCTGACCAACTACAACCCGGACAAGGTCCCCTTGTTCCTCGGCTTGTCGGTGACCCCTTACGTCTACTACAAAGAGCCGCCGGCGGGGCCGCACGCCGGCGATGTCCTGCAACCGTTGGCCATGCTGCCGCACGCCCCCACGGAGTCCAAACCCTGAGCGGAGGAAGCACGCCTCATGAGCAGCGTGGCCCTTGCTCCGTCCGCAGTCGTCCGCCCGGCGATCAATCCCTGGTTCGTCGCCATCGCCGTGGTCATCCCCACGTTCATGGAAGTCGTGGACACGACGGTGGCCAACGTCGCCTTGCGCTATATTGCCGGGGGGCTGTCGGCGGCGGTCATCGACAGCGAGTGGGTCATCACCAGCTACCTGGCCGCCAACGCCTTCGTGCTGCCCATCAGCGGCTGGCTCTCGGCCCACTTCGGCCGCCGCAACTATTTCCTCCTCTCGATCGCCGTCTTCACCCTCGCCTCGGGGCTCTGCGGCATGGCCGCCAGCTTGCCGCAACTGATTCTCTTCCGGGTGCTCCAGGGCCTGGCCGGCGGCGGACTTCAGCCGTCCAGCCAGGGGGTCTTGCTGGACAGTTTCCCGCCCGAGAAACAGGGGGCGGCCATGACGATGTTCGGCGTCGCCGCCTTGCTGGGGCCGATCGTCGGCCCGACGCTGGGTGGTTGGCTCGTCGATACCTACGACTGGCGCTGGATCTTCTACATCAACCTCCCCGTGGGCGCCATCGGCTTCCTGGCGTGCTACGCCCTGCTGGACGACCCGGCCTACCTCAAAGAGGAGCGCGCGAAGCTGAAGAAGCGGCCGCTTAACTTTGACGGCATCGGCCTGGGCCTGCTCGCGCTGGCCATGGCCACCTGGGAAGTGATGCTCAGCAAGGGG
Organism: Thermoguttaceae bacterium; assembly: GCA_052139835.1. Taxonomy (GTDB): domain Bacteria; phylum Planctomycetota; class Planctomycetia; order Pirellulales; family Thermoguttaceae; genus JBKQVT01. Next base: position 79,711 of record JBKQVT010000132.1, on the reverse strand, counting down.
CAGGAGTGGGACTGGCTGGGCGATCCCTTCTGGCGGGTGCAGACGCTGCTGATCCTCTTCGTGCTCGGCCTGGGCGGCCTGGTCTGGCGCGAGATGAGGTTCGCCAGCCCGGTCATCAACTTCCGCGTGCTCGGCGAGCGCAACTTCGCGGCCTGTTGCATCATTATCTTCTCCGCGTTCGCCGTGTTGTACGCGGCGACAGTGGCCTTGCCGGCCTTGCTGCAGACGTTGTTCGGCTATAATGCCTTTATCTCGGGCCTGGTGCTGTCGCCGGCCGGCTTCTTCTCGATCCTCATGCTGGTGATCGTCGGCGCCTTGCTCGGTCGGGGGGCCGACGCGCGCTGGTTGATCGCGCCCGGACTGCTGATTATGGCCGCGGGCGGCTACTGGATGGCCCTGATGAACCTCGATATCAGCCCCTGGCAGGTCGTCTGGCCGCGGGTCGTGCTGATCGTCGGCCTGTCGCTGATCTTCGCCCCTATCAACGTGGCGGCTTTCCTCTATACACCCAAGCACCTGCGCGGGGCGGCGGTGGGCCTGCTCAGCTTGCTCCGCAACGAAGGCGGCAGCTTCGGCACCTCGATGGGCCAAACCATCCAGGAGAGGCGCGAGCAATTCCACTTGTCCCGCCTGGGCGATTACCTTGGCCCCTTGAACCCCCACGTTCACTCGTTCCTGGAGAGAGGGCAAGCGCTTTTCATGCAGCGGACGGGCGACCCCGCCAGGTCGCAGCAGATGACCGTCCAGACGCTCGCCGACCTCCGACAACAGCAGGCGGCGTCGCTGGCCTACTTCGACGTCTTCTGGGTCTGTGGCGCTTTGGGGGTGGCGCTGGTCCTTCTGGTGCTGCTCATGAAGCGCTCGGTAGCCGAGAAAGGGGCCCACGTCGGCGCGGAGTGAGGCCCGGTTCGCAGACCCTCCGCATGATCCGGAGGCTGACGCCCCCGGCTCCCTTCCGCCTTCCGCCTTACTTCGTCTTGAACCGCGTCACCAGGGTTTGGAGTTGGCCGGCCTGGGCACTAAGCTGTTGGCTGCTGGCGGCCATTTCCTCGCCGCGGGCGACGGTGTCTTCCGTGACCTTGGCGATCTGGGCGATGGCCGCGGCCACCTCCTTGCTGTTGTCGGCTTGCTTGGAACTGACCTCGGCAATGCCGCCGATGGCGGCGGCGGTCTCCTTGACGCCCTCGACGATCATGCGGAGGGCCTTTTCCGCCTCCTCGCTGAGCGAGGCGCCCTCTTGGACGCGGGCAGTCGATTCCTTGATGAGGGAGGCGATTTCGCGGGCGGCCTGGTTGGAGCGCTCGGCGAGCTTGCGGACCTCGTCGGCGACGACGGCGAAGCCCATGCCGTGCTCGCCCGCCCGCGCCGCCTCGATGGCGGCGTTCAGCGCCAGCAGGTTCGTCTGCCCGGCGATCTCGGCGATGACCTGGATGATCTCGCTGATCTGGTTGGAGCTGTTGCGGATCCGCTGCATGGCCTCGATGGAACTGGTCACGGCGGCGCCGCCCTGGTCCGCCAGGCGGCTGGTCTTCAGGGCGGTGTCGTCGGCCTTGCGGGCGCCGGCGGTCACGCCGTCGACGGACTGGCTCAATTCCGCCATGGCCCCCCGCACTTGCTCGGCGTCCGTCCGCTGCGACTGGGCGGAGGCGGCCAGCGTCTGCGAGCTTTGCGCCACGGTGTCGGCGGCCTGCTGGAATTCGTCGGCGCTGGCCGTCACCTGGGTGATGATCTTGGCGAGTTCCTCGATCATGGTCTTCACGCCGGACGCCAGTTGGTCGATGGCCTCGTTGCCTTCGACGTCGATCTGCCGGGTGAGGTCGCCGTGGGCGGCGGCGTTGACGGCCGTCAGCAGGTCCTCGATCTTCGACAACAGCACTTGCGACTTGGTCGCGTTTTCCTCGTGGAGTTCGCGGAGCGACTTTTCCTCCTCCAACAATCGCTTCTGCCGGTACAAGGCGCAGTGCTCCCGCTGGCTCAGCCCGTTCCACAGGGCCGTGGCCATGCGGCGGCAGGAGCCGTAGCCGCAGGCCGCGCAGTTGAGCTCGTCCTCCGGGCCGTTCTTCTTGAGCTGGTCGCGGAAGACCTGGGCGATCTCCGCTTCCGAGGGCGTCCGCAAGGCGACGTTGCCGGAGAGGTTCGCGTAGCTGCGGGCGAAGAGCCCCGGCTTCCAATGCCGGTCGATATAGTCGTGCAAGCGGTCCGCTTTCGACTGCGGGCGGTCGCTGCCGTTGGCGCCGTTGCCGCCGGCATTCTGGCCGTTTTGGCCGCGCTTGCTGAAGCGGCTGAAGAACCCATTCTTGGCGGGCTTCTCTTCCGGGGCCTGCTCCTGCTGTTGCGCCTGGGCCTCGTAGCGGGCCCGCGCCGCCCGGCTGCGCTGCTCGACGAGCCATTCGACTTCGTCCTGCGGCTTGTGGTTGCAGAGCGTGCCCGTCCCGCCGTTGCAGCCCAGCTCGCAGTTCAGGCAGTCGACGATCAGGGGGGCCTTGCCTTGTTGGATCATCTGCGGCAAATCGTCGAGATACTTGTAGATGACGTGCGAGCCCTCGATCTTCCGCGTGCGATCCTCGATGCCGGGGGCCTCGCGCATGGCCGTGCGCATCAGTCCGCCGGGAGTGGAAAACAGCACCGCGCGCTCGGCCGGCGGATTATCGAAGTCGACGGCCGCATAGGACTCCAACCGGACGTGCTCCTCCTCCAGGCGCTTCGCCATCGCGGCGAAGGTGACGTTGTAGTCGCCCAGGCCCGTCTCGTCGAACTCCCGCCGCTTGGCAACGCAGGGCGAGAGCACCGCCACCTTGTACCCCGCGTACTGGGGATAGTACTCGCGGATCATGCGGATCGTGTGCAACATCGGACTGTCGGCCGGCGCCAGGTAGGGCAGCAGCTCGGGACGGTAAAGCTCGATGTAGGTGACGATGGCCGGGCAGGGCTGCGCGATGACCGCCCGCGGCTTGTTCTGCTTGACGTGCTCCAGGTAGGACTTCACCGTCAACTCGGCGCCGAAGCTGACGTCGAAGGCCGCCGCCACACCCAGCGCCTTCAGCCAGCCGTTGAGTTGCAGGTGGCGGTCGGGGAAGCTCACGGCCACGGCCGGGGCCACCACCGTCACGATCTTCACCCCTGCCCGCAGGTCCTCGAAAAATCGCGCCGTGTCGTCCAGCCCCACGCGAGCGCCGTGCTGGCAGGCCGCCAGGCACATGCCGCAGCCGATGCACATGTCCGCGTTCACGTGGACCGCATCACCGCTGCTGTCGTTGCAATACTTCACCGGGCAGGCGGTCACGCAGGCATGACAATTGACGCATTTGTCCTCATCGACACTGATGACGGGAGTGAGTTTCTTCATGGGGATACCTGTGAGATTTGGTTGTCCTGGGCGGGAGTGTTGCGGGCGGGCTTGTCGCTGGCGCCTGGGCGGGATGAATTGTCGCGCTGGACGCAGCCGGAAGGTCACTTTTGTGACTACCGCCGCCGGGCGGTCTCATCACGATGTAACATTAGGTCACGGTTAGCGGCTGTCCAGTGTGGTGCAGAATTGCGCCCAGCGCGGGCTGGTGGACACCCATCTATAGATGGGTTTCACTGGCGGCCGGTACCGTGGTTTGCCACAGCCGGCGGCCGCGGAAGGAGTGGACTGGTCCTGCCGCCGTTTGCCCGCTAGGGCGCGAACGTTCGCCCGGTCAACCGCTCGAAGGCCTCGACGTACTTCGCCCGCGTCTTGGCCACGATTTCCTCCGGCAGGGCAGGGGGGGGGCTGTTCTTGTCCCAGCCGCTGGCCGAAAGCCAGTCGCGGACGAATTGCTTGTCGAAGGATGGCTGGCCGCGGCCCGGCGCATACTGGTCGGCGGGCCAGAAGCGGGAGCTGTCGGGGGTGAGCACCTCGTCGATGAGAAGGACGCTGCCGTCGACGATGCCCCACTCGAATTTCGTGTCGGCGATGAGGATGCCGCGCCGGCGGGCGTAGTCGGCGCCGCGGCGGAAGATGTCCAGGCTCCGCCGCCGCAACTCCTCGGCCAGGGCGCGGCCCACCAACTCGGCCATCCGCGGAAAAGAGATGTTCTCGTCGTGCCCGCTGGCCGCCTTGGTGGCCGGCGTGAAAATGGGGTCGTCCAGCCGGGCACTCTCCGTCAACCCCTCGGGCAGGCGGATGCCGCAGACCGTGCCGCTTTGCCGATATTCTTGCCAACCGGAGCCGGCCAGGTAGCCCCGGACCACGCACTCGATGGGCACCACCTCGGTCTTGCGGCAGAGCGTCGAGCGGCCGGCCAGCAGCGAGCGGTCCGCGCCCGGCGGCAGGTCCATGCGGTCCACGTCCGTGGTGATCAGGTGGTTCGGCTCGCCCAATTGCCCGAACCAGAAGGCGGCGATCTGCGTCAACACGCGGCCCTTGTCGGGCACCCCGCTGGGCAACACCCAATCGAAGGCGCTCAAACGGTCGGTGCTGACCAGCAGGAGCTGCTCGCCCAGGTCGTAAATATCGCGCACTTTGCCCCTGCGCACCGGCACCCCCGGCAGCGAGGTCTCCAAGACAACAGCGGGATTCATGGGAACTGTCCTCCGGGCTTGGGCCGGAAAAGGTGACAGGCACCTTTTGCCGGAACGGCCCTACGGGTGCTTCGCACAAAAGGTGCCTGTCACCTTTTCCGAGGCTGTCCTCCGGGCTTGGGCAAAGACCCAAATATAGTGACGCCCGGCGGCCTTGACCAGTGGGGGCGGGCTGCTTGAAAGGGCCGCGTTTTTCCGGTAGACTTGCCACTGGGGTGAGGGGAGTTCCTGGTCGTCGCCGAGGTCAGCCGTCGCTATGGGTCGGATGCGGTTCTTCATCGTTGCGCCCGAGCAGATCAGCGACGACCTCGTCCAGCAAGCCTACTTGACGGGCGTCGACCGCACGCCCTGGCCGGTCCGCATCAGCCGCGAAGGCGACCGGCTGCTGCTGGAGCGGGAGGTTTCGGAATCGGCCAACGTTCACGTCCCCTGGTGGGTCGAGGGGCACGGCCTGTTGACCCTTTCCAGCGGCTCGCTGATGGAACAGTCCGTGCCCTACTTCCTGCCGGTCGAGCTCGCCCGCGGCACCCTCAACCAGCTCCGCAACCAGTTGTTCGAGTGGCAGGCGATCGGGCTGGTGGCGCCGCCGGCGGTGGGCGAGAAGCTGGCCGTCGCCCTGTTGGCGCTGAGCTGGGCGGCGGTCCGCCAGGACGAGCCGGAGGTGGCGGCGGCGCTCAGTCAAGATGCCCTCCGCGCGGCGTTGGACGCCTCGCAGTTGCTGGCCGCCGCCTACGCCGAGCAGGCGCTGGCCGTCCGCCGCCGCGGCACGGGAAAAGTCGCCGCGGTGCTGGGCGCCGACCTGGAGACCTCGCTCCTGGACGCCTATACCGCCCGGCAGTTCCTGGCCGCCTTCAACGCCGCCGTGGTGCCCATCTCGTGGCGCGACGTGGAGGCCAGCGAAGGCACCTTCTCCTGGAGCGTCTGCGATGCGCAGATCCAGTGGTGCCACACGCACGGTTTGAAAGTCTGCGCCGGCCCGCTGATCCACCTGGACCCCCGCAGCCTGCCCGACTGGCTCTACCTCTGGGAAGACGATTTCGACAACCTCTCGGCGTCGATGAGCCACTTCATCAGCGCGGTGGTCGCCCGCTATCGCGGCAAGGTCGACCTCTGGCAATGCGCCGGCCGCTTCAACACCGCCGAGACGCTGTCGCTCTCCGAGGAAGAGAAGCTGCAATTGGCGGCCACGACGATCCGGGCGGTGCAGGCGCTGGACAGCCAGACGCCGGCGCTCATCTCGTTCGATCAGCCCTGGAGCGAGTACATGGACCGCCGCGAGGTGGACTTTCCGCCGCTGCACTTCGCCGACGCCTTGGTCCGCGCCGGGCTGGGGCTCAACGGGCTGGTGCTGGAGATCAACCTGGGCTACCAGCCGGGCTGCACGCTGCCGCGGACGCCCTTGGAATTCAGCCGCCAACTGGATTATTGGAGCCTGCTGGGGCTGCCGCTGTACGTGGCCTTGGGCGTGCCCAGCGGAGAGGGCGACGACCCGCTGGCCCGCCGCCGCCTGGCGGTGCCGCCGGGTTGTTGGAATCTGCAAGCGCAGCAGGCCTGGATCGCCCGCTACGTGCCCTTGATCCTGGCCAAGCCGGCGGTGCAGGGGGTGCTGTGGAGCCAGCTCCGCGATAGCGTGCCCCACGACTTCCCCCACGCCGGCCTGCTGGACGAGCGCTGTCACGCCAAGCCGGCGCTGCGGGCCTTGGCGACCATCCGCCAGACGCTGCTGAAGTAGTTTCTCCCCTCTCCCCTGACCAACCTTCGGTCGGTGCCCGGAGAGGGGTTGGGGGTGAGGGGTTGTGGTGTGCGGCTTGGCGGCAAACTACGCCGGCCCGTTATCATGCAACCATTGCCAAAGCATCTCTTCCACCGTGTCCCACTCTTGAAGTGCTTCGTGATTCCAGAACCGAAGCACGCGGAAGCCTTGGCTTTCGAGCCACGCGGTTCGTCTTTGGTCGTAGTTTGCCTGCTCCACATGTTGTCCGCCGTCCAGTTCCACGACGACCCGAGGTTGGAAGCAGACGAAATCGACGATGTATTGCCCCAACGGCACTTGCTGTCGGAACTTGTAGCCCGCGACGCGGCGCGATCGCAGCCGCGACCAGACAAACCGCTCCGTATCGGTAAGATTCTGTCGCAATTGGCGGGCGTGTTCGAGGCTCACGGGGTCTGGTGATCGCCACGGTGTAAGAAATGCTACCCCTCACCCGGCCGCTGCGCGGCCACCCTCTCCGGGCACCGACCGAAGGTTGGTCGGGGGAGAGGGGAGTTCCTTCTTCCTTCCCAGGCACACCAGGCACATGTCGTCGCTCTGCGGACGCAGGCCGACGAAAAGCTTCACGTCTTCGAGGATCTGCCGCCCGATCCGCTCCACCCGCGCCGCCGGCGAGGCCAACTGGCTCCGCAGCCGCGCGGCCCCATAAAGCTGATCCTGGTCGTTCATCGCCTCCGTGATGCCGTCGGTGTAGAGGACCAGCAGGTTCTCCGGCGCCAGGGTCAGCGTGTGCTGGGTGTAGCGGGTCTCGTACTCCACGCCCAGCGGCAGATGGGGCTCGGCCTCCAGCACCGGCTCGATCTGCCCCGGCCCCAGGCGCAGCAGCGGCGGCAAGTGGCCGGCATTGACCACCGCCACCTCGTTGTGCTGCACGTCCAACACGGCCAGCACCAACGTGACGAAGCGGTCTTCCCAGCCCGCCTCGCAAAAGGCGCGATTCAAGCGGTTCACGGCCTCGGCGGGCGTGGGCTCGCTGGCCAGGCAATAGCGGGCGTCGGCCGAAAGCCGCGCCATCAGCAGCGACGCCGGGATGCCCTTGCCCGACACGTCGGCCACCACCACCGCCAGCCGCCCGCCGCTCAGCGGAATATAGTCGTAATAGTCGCCGCCGAGCTGGCTGGCCGGCTCATAGAAGGCGAAGAATTCGTACTGCGGGATCCGCGGCGAGGCGGCGGGCAAGAAGCCGCGAAGCACCTCGTGGGCGACCCGCAACTCGCGCTCCAACGCCTGCTCGCGCAGCAACGTCTCGTGCAGTTCGGCGTTCTCCACGGCGAAGGCCGCCTGGCTGGCCACGCTGGCCAGCACGTCGAGGTCCTCGCGGCTGAAACGGTTCCGCTGGTTGACCGTGTCGATCTGGATCACGCCGATGGCCGCCCCCTCGCTGTTGATCAGCGGCGCACACATCATCGAGCGGATGTGGAAGTCGGCGATGCTTTCGGCCATGTCGAATCGCTTGTCGACGGCGGCGTCGGCGGAGAGGATCGCCTCCTTGGTGGCCATGACCTCGCTAATGATCGTGCGGCTGATGCGGATCATCTCGGGGTCGTCGCCGCGGCGATACTTCACCGCCTTGGGCACCAAGCGGCCGCCGGCCGGATCGCGCAACACGATGAAGCCGCGGTCCGCCTGGATGAAAATGGTAAACAGGCTGTCCAGCAGCTTCGGCAACACCTGCTTGACGGCCAGGGCCTTGCCCAGGTTCTGGCTGATCTCCAGGAGGGCCTTGAGCTTGGTCTCGGCGTTGGTTCCCAGCCGCAGGCTGGCCGCGCCGATGGACAGATCGAGCTTCGACATGACGGCCGACCCGCCGCGTGGCTCGTCCTCGATCACCATGGCGGGCGGCTCGGCGCCCTCGTCCTGCCGCCGGGCCACCGGCAGCTCCAGGTCGGGCAGCCCGTGGTGAAAAATAAACACCAGGTCGCAGATCCCCAGTTGGTCGTGCTCGCGGAGCAATTCCCGCTGCACCAGCGGCCGGCCATTCAAGAGCGTGCCGTTGCGGCTCCTGAGGTCCTCGACGTAGAACTTGCCATCGACCAGGAGGATGCGGGCGTGCTGGCGGCTCACCGCGGCCACCTCCAGGACGATGTCGCAGTCCGGGTGGCGGCCCAGGGTGATGGAATTGCCCTCCAGGGGGAAGACTCGACCGGGTTGTGGCCCTTGGAGGGTTTGCAGTACCGCCATGAGATTGCTCGCCGGGGTTCCCCTCGATTCTAGGGGCCAGCCGTGCGGGCAGTCAAGGAGTAAGGCGGAAGGCGGAGGGCGGAAGGGGGAAGGAGACGGAAGGATGAAGGATAAAGGATGAAGGATGAGTTTCAGCCCCACGCCCACCGGCCGCGTCCGGCGGGAATGTGCGGAGGGGCCATGACCCCCGCCCCACCGGCCCGCGGCTGCCCTTGACGGCCGGCCCGTCACGCTTTAATCTTAAAGGTTCAATTAGTCTGGGAGGAGTGTGGAGGCCCGTCAACTCACCAGGGGTGGCTCAGGGCCGAGTCTGGGGAATGGTGTAACGGTAGCACGAGTGACTCTGGATCACTTAGTCTAGGTTCGAATCCTAGTTCCCCAGCTAGACTTGCGGCGATTGAGCGTCTGCCGACGCGATCCGTCGTTCGGCCTCCATGCCAGGGTGAGAGTTGGGACACACCCTACTGGCACGCGAGGTCATTTCGGTCCAGAGCGCTTCGCAGCGAAGACCGACAGGAGTCCAAGCACCATTCCGCTGATGTCCGCCTCTCCTGCCCCCGGCGATCCTGAGATCCAGAATAGCCGCCGCAAGCTCTTAGCGGTCTTCGGAAATTCGCCAGACCTGGTTTTTCTGCGCGCATGGGGCAACATCGGCGACGATTTGATTTCTGCCGGAACGCGGCGGTTGCTCGCGGGACTCCGCTATCGCGAGGAAAGCATCCGTGCTCTGCAAAACGTGACGGGGCACACCGCGCTCATTGCGGGCTCGGGAGGGTGGTGCAGGCCTTTTGACGGCATGCCGCCTTTGCTCCCGATGGTTGAAGAACGTTTTCAGTCGGTGATTGTGCTGCCCTCCACCTTCGATATCTCGGCGGAGATTGTGGCCGACGCGCTGAAGAAGACCAAGGCCCTGGTCTTTGCCCGCGAACTTGATTCCTATCGCCAGATTCAAGCATTGTGCAGGGCCGATCTTGCCCACGACTGTGCCTTCTTCTTCGATTACGAAAAGTACAAGAGGGAAGGCACGGGCATTTTGAATGCCTTTCGCACCGATGCAGAATCGCGAAAGGATCCTCTCCCGGAAGACAACGTCGACATCTCGGTCGCTTGCTGCAGCCTAGAGGAGTGGCTATGGACCCTGTCGAAGTACGAGATCGTCCGCACGGACAGGGCGCATGTCATGATTGCAGCGGCCATGCTTGGCAAGCGCGTCGAATACAAGAGTTCAAACTATCATAAGGTTCCGGCGATTGCCCGCTATGCGTTGCAGGGATATCCCGTTGTTCGCATTCCAGAGATCATCTCTCCGCAAGCGGCAGGAAATCAGGTTGAGGACCGGCCGCCGATCATGCGTTTCGCCCACTTTCTTGCCGAGCGCTCCGGCGCCGCCCACGTGGTATTGATGGAGGACGCGGGCTCGCTGCGCTGCCGCGCAGAATATTCGCCGGATGACATCGTGCTCATTCGCGACGGCATCCGGTCGCTGGAGCGATGCCCGGAGCTCGTCGAGCCGCTGAAGAGCCTCTGTGGGGCGGTTCAGAAGGTGATTCTGGCCGACGACGTGGATTCATTTCCCGACACGAGCCTCGCGGAGGCCTTTCTCCAGCGGCACGGCCTTCCGGTGGAGTTCTTCGGTTACGTCAACAGCCTGAACAGGAAAATCGCCACGGTGGCCTTGCTGGCCGCCAACAGGCCGTCGCTTCCCCTCAAGACGCCGGAAGGCTTCCGCGTCATCGCCTTGATGTCCTCCTTCAACGAGGAAGACGTGATCGTTCCCGTGATCGAGCAGCTCCACCGGGAAGGTGTCGACGCCTATTTGATCGACAACTGGTCGACGGACGGCACCTATGAGAAAGCGCTAGCACTGCGGGGCCGGGGGCTCGTTGGGTTGGAACGGTTTCCGCCGGGTGGTCCTTCCGCGACATTCGACTGGGAAAACCTGCTGAAGCGAAAAGAAGAGCTTTGCCGGGAGCTGAAGGCGGATTGGTTTATCCATCACGATGCCGACGAGATTCACGAGTCCCCCTGGAAGGGCGCTTGTTTGCGGGACGCCGTTTACTGGGTAGATCAGCAGGGCTACAACGCGATTGATTTGACCATGCTGGTTTTTCCCCCCATTGACGATTCGTACCGATCCGGCTCCTCCTTGGCGGCGCACTTCAGGTATTGTGAATTCGACCCGATGCCGCGGGGCGCAGTCCCGCTGGTCAGGGCATGGAAAGCAGTCGGCGGCGGGGCGGTCCTCACTCGATCCGGCGGCCATTCTGCCGAGTTTCCCGGCCGGCGCGTTTATCCTTATAAGTTCCTCCTCCGCCATTATCCGATACGCTCGCAGCTTCATGGCGAAAAGAAAGTCTTTCACGAGCGGCAACGGCGCTGGAACCCGATGGAAAGGAAGCAGGGCTGGCACGTCCACTACAATCCTTGTGTCCCCGGCTTCCGGTTCCTGAGAAACCCCCAGGCGCTGATCGAATTCAACGCCGATTTCTCTGCCGATTACCTTGTGGAAAGGCTCTCCGGGATTGGCGTTATCCCTGTGGAAATGGCGAGAATCGAAGCCCTGCAAGCGCGGGCGGCGGAACAGCAGCAGTTGGCCAAAGGGCTTTCGGCCCAGGTCCAAGGGCTTTCGGCCCAGTTGGCGGAGATCACCGGCAGCAGGGCGTGGAAGATGGCCTTGATCTTCCGCCGCATTCGCCAGCGGCTCGTCCCGCCCAACAGCCGCCGCGCCCGGATGCTGCGACGCCTCATGCGAATAGTAAGGCGGCGCTAGGGGGCAGCCATGTCACGTCGCCCCCGCCGGCTTCTGCTCGGGCCCGGGGGGCTCGACCGCAACCGCCGTCACGCGATGCGAGCCCAAAAGCTCGGTGCCCGAGAGCAACTCCAACGCAAACACCCCCGGGTGCATCGTCGGCAACGGCGGCAGTTGCACCATCACCTCGACCGTCTCCAACGGGCTATCGGACCGCACGCTGAACTCGCTGCGCAGCAAGACCACATTGTCGCTGAGGTCCACGTAACGCAATTCCAGCGGGATCGTCCCGTGGACCTCCGTCAGGCTGACATAGGCAAAGGGCGAGCCGGCCCGCGAAACCTCGTGCGGCTGCAACACCCGCGACCCGTCGGGCAATGCCGGGGGCGCGGCCGGTGGCGGGGCGCCCGGCTCGACCTTCCGCCGCACGAAGACGACGCGGTTGAACGTGCCGGCAATCACCATCTTCCCAGTGAACTTGTCCTGGTAAACATGGTCGGCCAGCACCAGGGCCTGAAGCACGGGCTTGGGCATGGCTGCTCCTCTCGCTAAGAGTGGGAAGAGAATTCGGAAGTCGGACTTCGGAGGGAAGCGGAAAAGGCACGGTCGCTGCGGCAGTACCGAATTCCGATTTCCGAATGCCGAATTTGCCCCCGCCCCGTCTCCCTAATCCCTAATCCCTAATCCCTGCCCTTCGTTTACTTCGCTGACGCGGCCGATCGCGTAAGCCATCAGCAAGCGCTGCTGGACATTGTACTTGAAGGCCGGACAGGGCACAACGCCCTCGTACCACTTCTTCGGGCAATAGCCGCCGCAGACCGGCAAGAGGTTGCAGGCGTGGCAGGCATATTGCCGGCGGCCAATGCGCTCGTTGAAGCCGGCGAAGAGAAAGAGCCGCGGATCGGCCCCTTGGGCCAGATCGCCCACCGCATAGCGATTCTTCGAGCAGCCGCCGCCGCAGCCCATGCAGGTGCGTGCCGGAGCCTGCGGACCCTCCGGCGGCTCCTCGTAAGTCGGCACCAGCGGCGTCTCGCTGCACTTGAAGAGCGTGCCGTAGGGATCGACCACCTCGGAGTCGTCGCGGACCGCGATGCAGCCCCCCTTCTCGCGCTCGGGGACCACGCCCAGGGGAAACCCCAGGTGAAACATCTGCGCCAGCCACTCGGCCTCCCAGAGGGCGAACTCCTCGCGGGAGACGTTGCGGTCGCCGGCGTCGTTGCCCCAGTTGAACACCGGGGCGACGTAGAAGTTGGCGATCCGTTGGTGAATGCCGGCCTCCACCAGTTTCTGCATGAGCGGCACGACCCCGTCGCGATTGTGCTGGTCCACGTTGCAGCGGATGCTGAGGATGACCTTGAGGTCCTCCCGGGTGGCCAGGTCCACGACGTTGCGGAAGATGGCGTCGAAGGTGGGACCGCCCGACTTGGTGCATCGTCGCCGGTCGTGATATTCGGCCGGGCCGTCCAGGGTGATTTCGATGCGGTCGATCAAGAGGTCGCGGACGACCTCTGCGGCCACCGGGGAGGTCAGCGCCAGGCCGTTGGTGACCATCTTGGCCGCATACTGGTATCCCAGTTCGTCGGTGATTGCGCGCATGCGCTTGGTGAGCGATCGCATGATGTCCAGCCCCAGCAGGGGCTCGCCGCCGAACCAGCAGATATCGAGGCGGTCGTAGCGGCCGTGGTGCAAAACCGTCCGCACCCGCCCGACGAGCCGGTCCTGGTTTTCGCCGCTGAGGGTCTGTCGGACGTGGGCCTGGCCGCAATATGAGCAGCCCAACTGGCACCAGGCGCTGGGTTGCACCACGAGATACAGGCGGCGGTCGCCGCGGACGTCGCGGTCGTTGTCCTCCAGGATTGTCAGCAACTCGTTCTCCTCGGCCGGCACCAGGGCTTCGCTCCGGATCAGTGCGCTGCGGACGCCCTCGGGAAGACGCTCGCAGCGGCCGTCGCGGATCTCGGTCCAGAGCGCCTCGTCGATAACAAAAGGGGAGGCGGTCCGGGCGGCGAAGAGGATCCGACGCACTCGGCCCCCCTCGCGGCCGTCGGCCAGCGGCTGCGTCACGACGTGATAGCACGACAACTTGTAACCGGTCGTCACTTTTCCCTCCTTCTGCGCAGGCCGGCACTGCTGGACAAGCCAGCAGTGGCACCCGCAGCGAACGGCCCTCTATCAAAACAGATTCGGGGCGGCAGTGCAACGGCAACTGCCACCCCGAGGTCTTGTGGGTTATACCGGTCCGCTGGCTACGGCTTGCAAGTGCCGTTGCACTTGCAGCCGTCGGCCGGCGAGCAGCAAAAGTCGGCGTACTTGCAGTTCACCTTCGCCAGCGACAGCGGCTGGAGGGCCTGTTGGGTAATCGGCTGCCCTACGGTCGGCGGCAGGGCCGTCGGGGAAACCAACGTCACTTGGGCCGCCATCAGCAGCTCCGTCAGTCCGGGCAACATGAATGCTCTCCTTCACGCGGTTTGAAAAACGGATTCTGTCTTTAACCGATCCGTTACTTGCAGGAGCCGTTGCAGGTGCAGCCGTCGGCCGGCTTGCAGCACAAATCGACGTATTTGCAGTTCACCTTGACCACCGAGAGCGGCTGGAGGGCCTGTTGGGTAATCGGCTGTCCGACGGTCGGCGGCAGGGCCGTCGGGGAAACCAGCGTCACTTGGGCCGCCATCAGCAATTCAGTCAGACCGGGCAACATCATCTTTCTCCTTCGTGTGGTTTGTGGAACGAATCCTTGTTCTCACCACCCCGGCCGCCGCGATTCTTCGTAGATTTCTCTCGCGATGCCTACAATGGGTGGCATATTGAGACGGAAGCCTCGGAATCGTACTCGATGTTCGCCCGGGGGACAATACGGATTTGGCAGAGGCAGGGTGGGCACGGCCCACCGATTAGCCGGTGTGGTGGGCCATGCCCACCCTACACTATTTCGTCTGCGGCGCGTAGCGGATCGCCACGCTGCTCCGCGGCTGGGGAAGCGCGATCAAAAGACTGCTCAACTCGCGGCCGGTCTTCGCCACCACCGTCGCCCGACGGTGATCATCCAGAAACGTCACCGTGTAAAGCTTCTCCGGCTTCAGGCCGCGAAGCTTCACCTCCAGCGCCGGCTGCCGCGAATCCTTGCGGCGAAAGGCCAGCACAAGACCCTCGTCCAGGTCCGGGCGGTTGAGCTGCCAGGCGATCCAGGCGTCGGTGGCCGGCGTGCAGGGCGTGAGCGGATAGAAATCGCCGTACCAATACTTGCGGTTCGCGTTGATCTCGGCGATGGCCGCGCGGCCTTCGTCGAAGGGGAACGACCGGCTGAGGATGTCCCATTCGCCGCAGAACCCGGCGGTGGCCGTGCTGCGGCAGGCGTAGGCGTCCATGTCCCAACTGATGGTGGCGTGCAGCGGCAGGTAGAGGTTCAGGCCGTAGTTCTGGCATTGGGCGGCCTCCAGCCGGCCGGGACCGACGAAGTCGCTCTGCGTCTGCACGACGCCCCGCGAGAGCATTTCCAGGTCGATCCGCCGCCCGCCCGAGGCGCAGTCGTCGAGATACATGTGCGGATACTTCGCCCGCATTTCATCCCACATGGCGTAGAGCCCCTCGACGTAGCGGATTTCGCTGATCCCCTGCCGGTCGGGCGCGTCGTTCTGCCGCCAAAACGGCAAGGGCTCCATGTTGAAGTCGTTGCGGTAGGTGTGGATGTTGAAATCCGCGATCTGGCGGATCAAGAGATCGGTCATCCACCGCCGGGCCTTCGGATCGCCCAGGTTGAACAATCCGCCCTCGCCGCGCGTTTTCTTGACGGGCAGGATGAACTCGGGGTGCTCGCGGGCGATCTTGGTCCCCGATTTCACGTCCTCCGGCTCGTACCAGACGAGAAACTTCAGGCCCAGTCGCCCACAGGCGTCGCCCACCGGGCGGAGGCCGCGGGGAAAATCCTTGGTCTTGGGAAACCAATTGCCGACGCCCCCGGAAAAATCGCCCTCGAACCAGCCGGCGTCGAGCCAGAGCGTGTCGCAGCCCAGGTCGCGATTGATGCGTGCCGCGGCACGCTGGCCGGGCTCGCTGGCCCAGTAGCCGTGTCCGCCGGTGCGGTTGAACGTCTGCACGGCGATGGCCAGCGGGATGGGCTTGCCGTCAAGTTTCGGCTGGTAATGGGCCATGAGCAGGCGGCGGAAGCGGTTATGGGCGTCGATGCGGTCGCCGGACCAGTACATGAGCATGATGCGGGGCGTGCGGATGGCCTCGCCGGGCCGCAGCCGCAGATGGGTCAGCTCCATGCCGCTTTGCAGGCGGACCGAGCCGTCCTTCGCGCGGTTGATCTTGGCCGCCCATTGGCCTGTCCAGCCGATGGCGATAAAGAAGCCCTCGTTGCCGCAGTCAAGATTGAAGAAGGGAAAGGTGGTGTCCGACGAGCGGCCGCCGACCGGGGCCAGGGAAACCGTGTCGCCCGTCTTCAAAGGACGCTCGACCGGCAGGAACGACTGGGGGCTGCAATCGTCGCCGCGGATTTGGTCGAGGACCACGGCCTGCCGATTTTCGGTCCCCAAAACGATGTCCAATGCCTGGACGTTTTCCAGGATTGGTGAGTCCTTCGTGCCGGTGTTCTCGAAGCGCAGCAGCCATTCCACCGCGGGAAAATCGTCGAAGGCGGCGGCCGTTGCGGTGACCTTCAAGCCGGTCTTGGTATCGAGCCAGGTGGCGATGTATTGGATGCGATCTTGCCGTTCATGTTTCTCCGTCGTTCGCTTCCAGGAGCCCAGCAACGACTCCGAGCCTTTCCCGTCGAGCACGAAGGAGAAAGGCGCCGTGGTCGCCGGCCACAATGAGGCAAGTGGTCCGTGAGCGAGATCGCCCGGTTCCCCGAAGACGCGATCAGCCCACCAGTGTATCGGGTCTTCGGAAAGCAAATAGTGCGGCGGGGCTGTGGAGTCAGCCGGCAGCACGCCGCCGAAGAAGAGGAAGACCATCAGGGCCGAAATTAGTCGAGGGGGTTTTATCGGTCGAGCAGGCATCGGATTGGTTCCTTTTTGCGGCTGGCGTAGTGACTGACGTTGACCGGAGCAAAAAAGGGGACATTCTACTTTTGGCAAGATAGCGAACTTACCGCGGCGGAAAGTGCCCGCTCACCAGAAAAAGTAGAATGTCCCCTTTTTTCCTACGTCCGGCCCGCCTTGTAACGCTGCGCCTGGTCGATCACCTTGGGGTCCTTGCTGATGCGAATCGCTTTGTCAAGCAGCGGGTTGAACTCGGCCTGGTTCGGGATGCGCAAGTCGCGATAATGGGCCAGGCCAACCACGCTGGCCGCTGCCTGCTGGGCTAGCGCCGGCTTGTCCATGTGAGGCGCCACAAAGCGCAGCGACTCCATCGTACGGACGGTCGCCGCGCGGGCCAGCACGTAGCGCCGCTCCTCGTCGCGGGTGGCAAGCTTCATGGCCTGCTTCAGCAGGTCGAGGCGCTCGGCATTGGAGCGTTTGTCGGGCAGGGCGGCCACGCGAATCACCGCCCGCAAGGCCGCGCTGCGATGCTCCAGATTGCCCTCGGTTTGGATCAAATCCAAGAGCCTGGGGACGACCGACACGTCGGGCCAGTTGCACAGCGCCCGGAAGCCGGCCTCGCGGCGCCGCGGATCGCGGTCGGCCAGGGCGGCCTCGACGATCTTCCGCGCCCCCGGCCCGCCCAGGCGTCCCAGCAGCGGCAGGAGCGTGGTGCGGTCGTCCGCGCCCAGCTTGTCCCACGCGGCCAGCAGGGGATCGGCCCGGTGGTCGGGGTCCTTGACGGCGCCGCAGACGCGGGTGACGGCCCTTTCGGCGGCCTCGCGCTCCGCTCCGCGGTCGGCCTTGAGCACGCCCGGAAGCATGGCGGCGGCCTGCTTGGGCTCGGCCAGTTTCGCCGCCGTGTCCATGGCCGCCATGCGGACCCCTGTGTTGGCGTCGACGGCGGCGGCCAGGATGCTGGGCAGGGCATCGGTGGCGCGGCGGGCGGCCAGAACGCCGATCAACTCGATCCGCAAAGAGGAACTGGCCTGCCCCATCTCGGCGGCGATTGTCCGCGAGACCGCCTGGCCCCGCAGGCGGACCAGGCTGGCCTTGGCGGCGGAAGGTTCCGCGCCTGGCGGCTTGGCCAGTGTTTCGACCAGCCGCGGCACGTCGGCCGCCGTGCCCAACGAGCCCACTGCCCGCAACGCCGCGGCCCGCACCTCCTCCGCCGGGCTGGCGAGCATTTCCAAGACGGCGCCACGGGCCCTGGCGTCGCCGCGGTCGGCCAGGGCGTCGAGCAGACCGGCCTGGGCCTCCGGTTGGAGTTTCGCCAACAGGGCGGCGAATCGCCTGGTTGCCGCCGGGCCCTTGGCCGCGTCGCGAACCTGCTGAAGTCCCAAGGCCCGCATGTCCTTGTCTTTATCGGCCAGCAGGTTGGCGATCGTTTCGAGCTGTTCGTTATCGCCGTTGCCGGCCTTGTCGCCGTCGGCCGCCGCCAGTGTGCCGGCAAGCCCGGCATGGACTGCCAGGGCGAGCGTTACCCAAAACAGCAAGTTGCTCTTTTTCAAGGCGGGGCCTCGTAAGGTCCCCTCTCCCTCCGGGAGAGGGTTAGGGTGAGGGGGAGTTCGGGAGAACCCTGATTTCATGGATCACGCGCGATCGCCCTCACCCCCTGCCCCTCTCCCGAAGGGAGAGGGGAGTGGACCGCGCTCAATCCTTCTTTCCGACGACGGCCAGGATGCCGCGGGTGGCCGCCAGCCGGACGAGCTTCGGTTGCTTCGGATCGGTGAGCGACTTATAAATCAGCCTCGCCTCGCCGCTGTTTCCGGCGGCCAGGAGCGCTTCGGCACAGAGCAGGCAACTATCGGCCGCGGCGTGCTGGAGTCCCTCGGGCGGATTTTGCGCCAGTTGGCGGAGGGACTGGCCGGCTTCCGGGGTGCCGATGGTTCCCAGGGCATGGGCGGCCGCCACGGCGACCATCGTATCGGCGGCGGCCAACAGGGCCGTCAGGGCCTCGACACTGGCGGTGTCGCGGCGGACGCCCAGCGAGCCGATCACGCCCACCTTCAGCGCGCCGTTGAGCGTGCCCAGCGCCTCGCGCAGGGCTTTGGCTGCTTCCGGGGCGGGATTGTCCTGGAGGGCATAGCGGGCCATGTGGGAGAGGTTCCGCTCGGCCAGCAGCCCGGCCAGCGCGGAGACCGAATCCGCCGTGCCGATCACCCGCAGCACGCGGCAGACGTAGTCCATCGCGTCCCGCGGGGCGTTGCCGGTGAGCACCTCGGCCAGGCGTTTTTCCAGGTCCTTGCGGGCGGCGGCGTCGCCGTGCGTGGCGACCACCGCGGCGTCGATGGGCTGGAGCAGGTTGCGGTCCTGACCGTCGTCGTAGGTCTTCAGGGCTTCCAGGGCCTTTGCCAGGCCCGGCAGGGCGTCGAGTTGAGAGGGCATGGGGTATCCTTTTGCGGCTAAGTTCTAAGCTCTAAGAACTAAGATCTAAGAACTTAGTGCTTAGAACTTAGAGGGGGCAATATTGTTCGTCGTCATTCACAGCACCCAGGGCTCGCGTTTGGCGCGATCGAGGAAGCGGTTGGCCTCCTGGTCGCCGGGAAATTCCTCTTTGACGGCGTCCCATTTCAGGGGCCGCTTCAGTTCGTAGGCGATATTGCCCAAGTGGCACAAGCTGGCGGTGCGATGGCCGAACTCGATGTCGCGGAAGGGCGGCTGGCGGTTCTCGACGCAGTAGAGGAAGTCGCCGTAGATTCCGCCGGTGCCCTTGTAATCGGGCATGGTCTTGGGCGGCAGCTTCTCGCCCGGCGTGCCGATCACCTCCAGGTCGCAATTGGGCTTCCCCGGACTGTGATAGATCCGCAGCCCGTTGGCGAAGACGAAGGTGAGCCACTTGTGCTCTTTGCCGTCCGGCGGGATGATTTGCGTCGGGCCCTGGTCGTAGACGCCGGCGTAGAACATGGCCATGCCGAGCTTGTGGGCGCCCCAGTCGGTCATGCCGCCGCCGGAATAGTCCTGCCAGGATCGCCAGCTTCCGCCGCCGGTGGAGAAATTGCCGTCGATGCGGCCGCGGTTATAGGGGGCCCAGGGGGCGGGCCCCAGCCACATGTCCCAGTCCACGTCGGCGGGGACCGGCTCGCCCGGCAGGTTGCAGGGCCTCGAGGGGCCGCCCATGTTGGCGTACACGGCCCGGATGGTGCCCAGCTCGCCGGCCCAGCACTTCCTGGCCAGTTCGCGGTGATCGTCCAGCACCCGCTGGCTGCCGCCGGAGACGATCCGCGCGTAGCGCCGCGCTGCCTGCACCATCAAGCGCCCCTCGCGGATGGTGCGCGATTCCGGCTTCTGGCAATAGACGTCCTTGCCGCTGCGGCAGGCGGCAATGGTGATGTAGGCGTGCCAATGGTCGGGCGTGGCCACGTGTACGGCGTCGATGTCGCCGCGGGCCAGCAGGTCGCGGAAGTCGGTGTAGGCCTTGCAATCCTTGTTGTGATAGCACTCGTTCACGCGGTTCTTGGCGCCTTCGCGGAAGGCGCCCCGCACGTCGCAGACGGCCACGTACTGCACCTCCTTGCGGCCGAGGTACGCGCCCTGGTCGGCCGATCCCATGTTGCCCATGCCGATGCCGGCCATGACGATCCGCCGGCTGGCGGGCGGGCGGCCGTCGGCGCCCAGCGCCGCGGGACTGATCAGGTAGGGGCAGGCGACCGTGGCCGCGGCGGCCTTGAGAAATTGCCGCCGGCTGGCGGCCTGTGGCGGACGTTTCATCGAAATGGGTTCCCTTCTTGCTGCCGGGTCATTTCTTGGGATGCCAGACCTTCTCCAGGTCGTCGGAATATTGCTTGCGGATGCTCTCGTCGCAGAGGATGTCGTCGGTGGCCGAGGCCATCTCGCCGCGGCGGAAGACCAGCGGAGAGTCCATGCCGGCCAAGTCGAAGGTCAGAAATTCGTCCTTGGCGTCGCGGAGCAATTCCACCAGGTGGTCCAGGTTCCGCACGGCCGTGCCGTTGACGTGCGTCACGACGCTGAAGGGCGCGGGCGAATAGCCCTTGGAGGTCTTGTGGGGAAAGAGCCGGTAGCCGAGGGTGACGATTTCCTCTCCCGGAAAGGCCGGCGAATCGAAGGCCCGCGCCAAAAGCGGACTCTGCGCCATCGTTATCTTCGACGCCGCCGACGTGCCGCTCATGGCGCTGACCAGCCGCTGGTTGGCCGCCATGAATACCATGGGCCCGTAGATGAAATATCGCGGATACTTGTCCAGCAGGAGCGGGATCACGAAATTGCCCTCCGGCGGGACGGGGACCTCGATCTCGCGCGCCTTCTTGTCGCGGAAGATCGTCAGCCGCACGCGCCCGTCCTTGGCCAGCCTGGGCAGGAGGTACTCATGGTTCAGCCGCAAATCATCCTTCACTTTCACGTTACCCTGGTTGTCGATGGGCTCGTCGCCGATCCGCGTGATGACGTCCCACTTCTGCAGCGGATAATCGGGCCCGGCGCCGTAGAGGCAACTCACCACCTCCCCGGTCTCCTTGTGCAGTCCCAGCTTGGCGCGGAGGGCCTCGTTTTCCGCCGGCCGCGTCAAGACCCACAACTGCGGTTTGCCGTGGTAGCTGCCGCTTTGAATATCCTGGAGAAAGAGGCGGATTTCCTCGGCGGCCAACAGGTAGCCGATGTTCTCCCCCGCGCTGAACTTGCTGTAAACCAGGCCGATGATCTTGCCGTCGCTGATCGCCGGGCCGCCGCTGTTGCCCGGATTGATCGCCGCGTCGATCTGGATCCGCAACCCGCTCGTATACCCGTAGACGTGGGCGAATTCCAGCCGCGACACGACCCCTTGGGTGACGGAGAGCTGCTCGCCGCCCATCGGATACCCGTAGACGCTCACCGTCTGCTTCATCGCCGGAAGGTCGTCGGCCAGCGGCAGGGGCGGACGCCGCTCGTAAAACGACGCATTGTCGACCTCGACGATCGCCAGGTCGATGCTCGGCGCGATGGCCGTCACCTTGGCCGGCACGCGGTCGGTCGATTGGTCCGCCTGGACATAAACCTGGCTGGCATAATTGACCACGTGGGCGTTGGTGAGGATCCGTTTCCCCTCGATAATCACCCCCGAGCCGGAGGCCTCCTCCGGGCTCCGCTTGCTCCACGGGCGGAGAAAATCCGGCTGGCGATGGGTGACGTAAATCTTGACGACCGAGGTGGCGATGGAATCCTTGGCCTCGGCCCCCACGGCAAAACCGAACAACACAATGGGGACCAACAGGAAAGAGAATCTCACCGTGGTGCTCCTTTGGGGGTGGCGATGATGGACCGCAAGGCCCGGGGCGGCTGGATCGGACGACGCTGGGCAGGGAGTTCGACGGCGCAGGGCACGTCGCCCCTCCACTATCTTCCAACCACGGTGCTGTGTCAAGAACCTGAGGTCTTGGGTCTTAGGTCTTGGAACTTATGGGCATGGACTGCCGCGAAGGTGAGGCCATCCCACTAAGACCCAAGACCTACTCTCCAGTTTCCTCCTTGATTTTGCCGATGGACATGGATAGAATAGCTATAATGATGATTGCCATAGTGTTGTTTTCACGCCGCCGTCCAGATCCCCGATAATGGCCTGTTACCGTAACCCGTGACGTTGCAACAGGATAGCACAGATGAGCTGCCCCGGACTCCAGGTCGATAACAGCCCGTTTCGCCCGGACCAGATTGAGTTGCTCGGCCGCTTGCTGCCGACGCTCACGCCGGACCAGGGCGTGTGGCTCAGCGGATACCTGGCGGGTGTACATGCCACGGCGGCCCCCAAAACCCAAGCTACGGCGGCGCTGTCGGAAGGGGCGGCCGCGGCCGCGACCGAGGCCACGGTCCTCTACGGCTCGCAAACCGGCAATGCCAAACGGCTGGCCGAAGACCTGGCCCGCCGCCTGCAAGAGCGCAATGTCGCCGTGACCCTTTCTTGCATGAGCGAGTTGAAGCCGGCGAACTTGAAGAAGGTGAAGAATCTCTTCGTGCTGGTCAGCACCCACGGCGAAGGCGATCCGCCGGACAAGGCCAAACTGTTTCACGAATTTCTCCATGGCAAGCGGGCCCCGCGTCTGGAGGGGCTCCGCTACGCGGTGCTGGGCCTGGGCGATTTCTCCTACAAAGCGTTTTGCAAGATGGGAAAGGATTTCGACCGCCGCCTGGAGGAACTCGGCGCGGAGCGGCTCCATCCGCGGGCCGATTGCGACGTCGATTACGAGGAGGCCGTCGCCGCTTGGACCGACGGCGTGCTGGCCGCGCTGGGCGATGGGACCAGCGCCGGCAGTTCGACGGCCGCCGCTGCCGCCCCCGACGGCGGCCGGCAAGGGGGACAGTCCCCTGCCGCCGTCGAAAGCTACTCGCGGAGCCGGCCGTTTCTGGCCGAAGTCCTGGAGAACTTGAGCCTCAACGGCCGCGGCTCCGACCAGGAGACCCGGCATCTCAAGCTCCTGCTGGAAGGCTCGGCACTGGAGTTCGCTCCCGGCGACAGCCTGGGCATGTATCCGCAAAACCAGCCGGAACTGGTCGAGGACCTCATCGGGCACATGCGTTGGGACGCGGAGGCGGCGGTGCCGGCAGGGAAGCAGCAACGGCCGCTCCGCCAGGCCCTCACCGAGCACTATGAAATCACCGTCTTGACGCGGCCGCTGTTGGAGCAGGCGGCCGTCTTCTCGCGCGACGGCCTGGCGGACATGGTCCATCACCAGGGCGAGGAACAACTCGACGCCTACGTCCGTGGCCGGGACGTGCTGGACCTGGTCCGCGACTTCGCCCTGGCGGGCACGCCCGCCGCCGACTTCGTGCGCATGCTGCGGCGGATGCCGCCGCGGCTCTATTCCATCGCCAGCAGTTGCCGGGCCAACCGCGACGAGGTCGATCTGCTGGTCCGCGCGGTGCGCTACGAGGCCCACCAGCGGCCGCGCTACGGCACCTGCTCGGTCTATTGCGCGGAGCGCGTGCAGCCCGGCGATCGCCTGCCGGTCTACGTGCAGAGCAACGACAATTTCCGTCTCCCCGCCGACCCCAGCGTGCCCGTGATCATGGTGGGACCGGGGACCGGCGTGGCGCCGTACCGGGCGTTCCTGGAAGATCGCGAAGAGAGCGGCGCGACGGGCAAGACCTGGCTCTTCTTCGGCGACCGGCGCTTCCGCACCGATTTCCTCTATCAGACCGATTGGCTGCGGTGGCTGAAGCTGGGCGTCTTGACGCGGATGGACGTGGCCTTCTCGCGTGACGGGGCCGAGAAGGTTTACGTCCAGCACCGCATGGCCGAGCACGGCCGCGAGTTGTTCGCCTGGCTGGAGGAGGGGGCCTATTTCTACGTCTGCGGCGACGCCGGGGCCATGGCCGCCGATGTCGAGGCGACCCTGGAGGCGATCATCCAATCGCACGGCGGCCGCAGCGCGGAAGACGCCCGCGGCTACGTCTCCCGCCTCCAGCAGGAGGGCCGCTACCAGCGCGACGTGTATTAGGGTATCATGGCGGCGTCCGCAGATTCCTCACCTCTCCCTTTGGGAGAGGGGGACCTTCAAGCCGGTCGTTTTCCCTGGAGATGCCCCCGTGGTGGAACCGAACCCTTCCGACAGCCCGCCGGGCAAGAAACTCGCCGAGCAGGAGCAGGTCAAGGCCGCGAGCCGTTATCTGCGAGGCACGATCGTCGAGTCGCTGGCCAATCCGTTGACCGGCTCGGTGACGGAGAGCGATGCCCAGTTGCTGAAATTTCACGGCACCTATCAGCAGGACGATCGCGATCTCCGCGACGAGCGGGCCCGGCAGCGGCTCGAGCCGGCCTTCGAGTTCATGGTGCGCATTCGCGTCCCCGGCGGCGTGGTGGCCACGCGTCAATGGCTGGCCCTGGACGACCTGGCCGGACGCTATGCCAACGGCACGCTGCGCTTGACCACGCGGCAGGCCTTTCAACTCCACGGCGTGCCGAAGTGGAAGCTCCGCCAGACCATCGCCGAGATCAACGCCCTGGGGCTGAGCACGCTGGCGGCCTGCGGCGACGTCAACCGCAATGTCATGTGCTGTCCCAACCCCGTGGATCCGCAAGTCCATGGGGCGGTTATCGAGTGGTGCCGCCGGCTGGTGGAGCGGCTGGCGCCACGGACCCGCGCCTATGAGGAACTCTGGCTGGCCGCGGCGCCGGTCGGCGCGGACGAGGAGCCGCTCTACGGTCCGACCTACCTGCCGCGGAAGTTCAAGATCGCCATCGCCGTGCCGCCCTCCAACGACGTCGACGTGCTGGCCCACGACCTGGGGCTCATCGCGGTGGTGGAAGGGGGCACGCTGGCCGGCTTCGACGTGGCCGTCGGCGGCGGCATGGGCACGACCCACAGCGAGCCGGCGACCTATCCGAACCTGGGCCGCGTGATCGGCTTCTGCCTGCCCGAGCAGGTGCTCGACGTGGCCGAGCAGGTGGTGGCGGTGCAGCGCGACTTCGGCGACCGGGCCAATCGCAAGCACGCCCGGCTGAAATACACCATCGCCGATCGCGGACTGGATTGGTTTCAGGCCGAGGTGGAGCGACGGCTGGGCTGGCCGTTGCAGCCTGCGCGGCCGTTCCAGTTCGACGATCGCGGCGACCGCTACGGCTGGGTGGAGGCCGGCGGCGGCAATTGGCACCTCACGCTGCGGATCGAAAACGGCCGCATCCGCGACGCCGACGACCGTCCGCTCCGCAGCGGCCTGCGGGCGATCGCGGAGGCGCACGGCGGCGATTTCCGCCTCACTCCCAACCAGAACCTCATCGTGGCCGACGTCGCGGCCGCGGACCGCACACGCATCGAACAGATCGTCGCCGCCTACAAGCTCAGCGACGGCGGCGGCCAGTCGGGCCTCAGGCGCAACGCCATGGCCTGCGTGGCCCTGCCGACCTGCGGGCTGGCCATGGCCGAGTCGGAACGCTACCTGCCCGCGCTGCTGGAAAAAATCGAGGCCCTGGCCGCGGAGGCCGGCCTGGCCGACCAGGACATCGTGGTGCGCATGACCGGCTGCCCCAACGGCTGCGCCCGGCCTTACCTGGCCGAGATCGGCCTGGTGGGCAAGGCGCTGGGGAAGTACAACCTCTACCTGGGGGCCGATTTCACCGGCCAGCGGCTGGCCCGAGTGCACCGCGAAAACATCGGCGAGGCCGAGATCCTGGAAGTCCTCGGCCCGCTCCTTCAGCGCTACGCCCAGGAGCGGCTGCCCGGCGAGCATTTTGGCGATTTCGTCACGCGGCGCGGAGTCTAGCCCGCCTTGGGCAACTCGTAGCCCTGGCGACGCGGCAGGTCCACCAGCCGGTTGGCCTCCTCATCGCCGACGAACTGCTCCTGGGCCGGGTCCCAGTGCAGCCGCCGTTGGAGGCGGCGGGTGATGTTGACCAGGTGGGCGACGGTGATCGAGCGGTGGCCGATCTCCACGTCGGCCACCGGCTTCTGCCGGCTGCGGATGCAGTCGAGCCAGTTTTGCATGTGCCAGCGGGCTTGCCAGAGCGCGGTCTGGTCGCTCCACTTCTTTTCTTCTGCCGCCTCGTTGACTTTTTTAAGCAACTCCTGGGCGATGCTCGTGGGGTTGGAGGTGAACTTGTTGCGATTGACCTCCAGTTTTCCTTTTTCGCAGACGAAGATGGCGCCGCCCCAAGGGCCGTGGTCGAGCACGAAGCGCAGCGGCACGCCGTTGGCGTAGCGCATTTCGACCTTAGTGCCGCCGGCCGGCCACATCTCGACCGGCCCGGTGCCGTCCATGCCCAGGCCCCATTGGACCTGGTCGACGGCGTGGGCGCCCCAGTTGGTGACCTCGCCGCCGGCGAAGTCGCGCCAGCGCCCCCAGCTCATCCACTGCCCGTTGTACGGCCGCGCCGCCGCCTGGTTGAGCCACACGTCCCAATCCAACCCGGCCGGCGCCGCCTCGGCGGGGAAGGGCTGGGCGGGCGAGGGCTCCGAGCTGGGGAAATTGGGCTCGAGCACTTCCTTCACCTTGCCCAGCTCGCCGCTGCGAACCAGTTGGCAGGCGATGCGGTTCATGGCCATCGAGCGCTGCTGGAGGCCCACCTGGCAGACGCGGCCGTGCTTGCGCACCGCGTCGACCAGCACGCGGCCTTCGTGGATGTACAACGTCAGGGGCTTTTCGGCGTAGATGTCTTTTCCCGCCTGGCAGGCATGGACGCAGGGCAACACCCGCTGAAATTCGCCGGTGGCCACGATCACCGCGTCGATGTCCTTGCGGTCCAGCATCTCCTGGTAGTGCTGATAGGTCTTCCAGTTGCCCTTCTTGGCGGCCTTGAAGGCCTCGGCCCGGGGCAGATTGCAGTCGCAGAGGGCAACGATCTGTCCGCCCTCGGGCAATTGCTCCAGCAGCAAGCCGGCACGGTGGCCCACGCCGATGGCGCCAACGGTGATGCGCTCGCTGGCCGGCCCGCGGCCGTCCTGGCCCAGGGCCGACGCGCTGATCAGGTAGGGACAAGCGACCGTGGCCGCGGCGGCCTTGAGAAACTCGCGGCGACGGATATTGCATTTTCGCTGCTTCATGGCGTTGCCTTTCGTGGGATGTCAAAGAGGGGGGGGAGGGGGCGGGGTGGGCAAAGGGCAATGGTTACGCTTCTTCCAATATCTTCCAGATCGCCTGCCGTGTCAACCATCCCCGGAATTGTCGTCACGACGGCGATCCTCCCGGCCTGAGGCGCAGCAGGTCGATGATCTCGGCCTGCGGCGGGCCCGAACCCAGCCGCAAGCGGGCCAAGGTAACGGGTCCGCCAAAGCGGCGGGGACCGGCGCTGCCCGGATTCACGTAGAGCACGCCGCGGTCGCTCCTCACCGAAGGCCGGTGCGAATGGCCGAAAACTACCACCTCGACGCCGGCCGCCACCGGATCGAGATCCAACTCGCCCAGGTCGTGCAGCAGGTACACGTGCGTGCCATCGATCGCCTCCAGCCGCGTCTTGGGCAACTCCCCGGCCCAAAGACCACGATCGACGTTGCCGCGGACCGCCGCCACCGGGCGGCAACTCTGCAAGGCGGCCAGCGCATCCGCCGAACCGATGTCGCCGGCGTGCAGGATCAACGCGCAGTCTCGCAACACGCCCAGCGCCTCCGGACGCACCAGGCCGTGGGTGTCGGAAATCACGCCG
Organism: Thermoguttaceae bacterium; assembly: GCA_052139835.1. Lineage (GTDB taxonomy): Bacteria > Planctomycetota > Planctomycetia > Pirellulales > Thermoguttaceae > JBKQVT01. Next base: position 52,379 of record JBKQVT010000132.1, on the reverse strand, counting down.
ATGGTCTTCATGGTCGTGAGAAAGGCGGAGGTCGGATTTCATCCTTCCTCCTTCCTCCTTCGTCCTTAACAAGGTGTCTCACGTCGTTGATCCAAAGCGGCTTGGCCCGCCCCTGGCGATACTCGATCAAGCTGATCGCGCAGTTGTCTTGCACGACCGCGCGATAGCGGGCCAGGGGCACGCCCAACAGATGGGCCAGCCAGACGCGATTGACCACATTGTGGGCGACGACTACGATGACCCGCCCGAGATTCTCCGCCATCAACCGCTCCATCGCCGGCAACACCCGATCCAACACCATCGTCATGTTTTCGCCGCCCAAGTAGGGGTGGATGGCGGCGTCGGCGGTGAACAGCCCGTAAGCCTCCGCATCGGTCTGGGAAATCTCCTCCCACGAGCGGCCTTCCCACTGGCCGACGTCGATCTCGATCAACTCGTCCACGATGCCGACGGCAAGATGATGCGGGGCGGCGATGGTCTCGGCCGTCTGCCGGGCGCGCAGCAGGGGGCTGCTGTAGACGGCGGCCACGGGCTCGGCGGCCAGGCGGGCGGCGGCCGCCCGCGCCTCCCTCAGTCCCTCGGCCGAAAGCGGCAGATCGAAGCGCCGCCCCTGCAATCGCGGCGGCACCGCACAGTTGAAATCGGTCGCCCCATGACGGAGCAAATAGAGCCGGCAGGTGTCCGGGGCAGGGCAGGGGGGCGGGGCAGGGCAGGGGGGCATGGTGTTCAAGAAGGAGTTAGAAGTTAGGAGTTAGGAGTTAGAAGCATCCAACGCCCACCACTCCGCGATTCTAACTCCTAACTTCTAACTCCTAAATTCTCTTGTTTCCCCGCCAGCCGGCTGGCCACCCGCAACGCCTCGATCATGCTGCCCGCCTCCGCGCAGCCGCGCCAGGCGATGTCGAAGGCCGTGCCGTGCGCCACGCTGGTGCGGATGATCGGCAGCCCCAGCGTGACGTTCACCGCGCGGTGCATCCCCAGCAGCTTCAGGGCGATGTGGCCCTGGTCGTGATACATGGCCACCACGGCGTCGAGGCGCCCGTCGCGCGCCCGGACCATGAGCGTGTCGGCCGGCAGCGGGCCTTCCAGCCGCAGCCCCTCGGCCAGGCCGCGGCGGACGGCCGGGGCGATGACCTGCGCCTCCTCGTCGCCGAAGAGGCCCCCTTCGCCACCGTGCGGATTGAGCGCGCAGACGCCGATCCGCGGCCGCACGCCGCTTAAGCCCGCCATGAAGCGGTCGGCCAGCCGCGCCTTGGCCAGAATGCCCTCCTCGCTCAGCTCGTCGAAGACCTTCCGCATCGCCGTGTGCAGGGTCACGTGGACGACGGCCAGGCCGGCGGGCGATCCCACGCCCTCGCCCGGCGCCAAGTAGAGCATCATGGCGAAATCGGCGACGCCGCACTTCTCGGCCAGCAACTCGGTATGGCCCGGATAATCGTGGCCGGCCCGGCGCAATGCCTCCTTGCTGAGCGGCGCCGTGGTGATGGCGTCCACCCGCCGCTCCAGCGCCAGCCGCGCGGCCGCCACCACGGCGTCGTAGGCCGCCTGGCCGGCGCGGGCGTCCAATGTCCCCGGCTGCACCTCCAACACCTCGTCCGAGCCGCAGGCGATGCAGGGGATCACGGCGGGCGAAGGCTCCGCATCGTCCGGGGCGTCGATCACCACGATTTTCATGTCGCGTTCTAAAAGCTCGACGGCCCGACGCATGATCTCCGGATGGCCGACGACCAGCGGCCGGCAGAATTGGTGGACGGCCGGCTCGCTCCACGCACGGACGATGACCTCCGGCCCGACGCCGGCCGGATCGCCCTGCGTGATTGCAATCAACGGACGCGGCACTTTCATACCGCTGTATTGTACTGCCGCCGCGCCGGTCGGCCAGAGGGTGCTTGCCGCCGGCGGGCGGATTCCCTATATTGCCGTGAACCTGGTGCCACTGCTGGCTTGTCCAGCAGTGCGAAAAGCACGGTTGGACAAGCCAACCGTGGCACCCGTTGCGCCGATCCTCGCCCCCGGTCCCTGCCCATGCTTGCCTGCGTCCAACGAGTCACCCGCGCGTCGGTTGCCGTGGCCGGCGCGGTCTGTGCCCAGATCGGCCCCGGCATGTTGGTGCTGCTGGGGGTGGCCGAAGGCGACACCGGCGAGGACGCCCGGCAATTGGCCGAAAAGATCGGCGGGCTACGGATCTTCGACGACGGCCAGGGAAAAATGAACCTGGCACTGGCCGACGTCGGCGGCGCCATGTTGGTGGTGAGCCAGTTCACCCTCCTGGGCGATTGCCGCAAGGGCCGCCGGCCCTCCTTCGTGGCCGCCGCCGGCCCGGAAGCCGCCCAGCGGCTCTACCAGCTCTTTGTCGACACGGTCGCCGGGCAAGGCATCGCGGTGGCCGTCGGCCGCTTCCGCGAGCACATGCAGGTCGAGCTGGTCAACGACGGGCCCGTCACGCTGCTGGTGGAGAGTAAATAGGGGCCAGGGGCCGGGGACCAGGGGCCAGGGCGGGCGGTCTGGTCTTCGCAGGAACAGTGATGTTCGGTATAGTCACGGGCATGAACTTCCCCTTGCAGCCCTATGATTTTCTGATGATCGCCGTGCTTTTCTGTTGCACGTTGTTCGGGGCGTGGAAGGGCATGGCGTGGCAACTGGCGGCCCTGGCCTCGCTGGTCGTCAGCGGACTGGTGGCGATCCGCGTCAGTGCGCCGCTGGCCCCCTACTTTGGCCCCCAGGCGCCCTGGAACCGCTGCATCGCCATGCTCTTGATCTACCTGGGCACGTCGCTGGCCATCTGGATGGTGTTCCACCTGGTGTCGCGGTTCATCGACCGGCTGCGGCTGAAGGAGTTCGACCGCCAGTTGGGGGGGCTTTTTGGGGCGATCAAGGGGGTGCTGTGGTGCGTGGTCATCACCTTCTTTGCCGTGACGCTTTCCGAGCCGGCCCGGCAGGCGGTCCTGAAATCTTACTCCGGCTACTACATTGCGGTGCTGACGCGGCGGGCCGGGCCGCTGTTGCCGACGGAGGTTCGCGCGGTGGTGGGCAAGTACATCGACGAGTTGGACCGCAAGTTGGATCCGAAGTTGGCGCCGCCGCCGGAAGCGAAACCGCGTGCCGGGTGAGCCGGCGAACTGAGAACGGGGGAAAACGGGGGGCCGTTTTTTCCCGCAGATTCGCCCGTTTCCGACCGAACATAAGAGACATTATCGGACGTTGGAAGGGGGCCGAAACAGCCCGCTTGCTCGCACGCAAATGGAGACACACGCGTGGGCCTCTCGTGGATCGGCGCCATTATCATCGCACTCGCGGGCGGGATAGCCGGCGGCTACAAGGTGCTGCAGATGAGCCGCGAAGCGCGGCAGCGGCCCTGCCCGAATTGCGGACAAATGCTCGGCAGCGGGAAGCCGGGGAAACGGACCTGGGAGCAAGTCCTTTGGGGCGGCGGGACTTGCCCAGGCTGCGGCTGCGACGTGGATCGTCACGGCAACGAGCGGAAATAGCGATCAGTCCGGCGGCAAGGGTGATTTGCATTATGCGGATCGAGGGGACAATCCGGCCGGCCGGCGACGGAACGGGCTTCAGCCGCGAGGCATGGTGCCAATTTCAATCCCCAAGCCCACCGGCTGCGGCCGGTGGGAACGGGTGACGCCAGGGCACGTTCCTTCCCGCGGTCCTTTCCCGCCGCGACCCGCGACCCGCGATGCGGGTATCCCGGGTGCCCGGCCGGCGGGCGTGGGGTCGCAGGATGACGCGGTTTGCGGTTCTACGCCGGCGTCACGGCCCGCTGGCGATGCCTCCACCAGAGCGGCAGCACGAAGAGTCCCGCGAGCAACAACGCCGCCGTACCGGGTTCGGGCGCCGTGGTGAACTGGCTTTCGGACGTGTGCCCAAAGACGCCGTAGTAGGTGAACGGATCACCGCCGTCGGTCGTCTGGTCGAAGCCCAGGGAGCCCACTTGGTACATGCTCAGAAGGAAATCGTACGTTGTGCTGGGCTGAAGGCCGGCGACCGCCGGGGTCCACGAGGTGTTGCCAATGTCGTAGGGCTGGTCCTGGTCCAGGGTGTCGCCGTTGTCGACCTGCAACTGGCACCCCAGGGCGAAGGCGTTTCCCGCGGGCACTGGGTTCCAGAGGAACGTCGGCGCGGAGGTATACGGCACGCCGGTCGCGCCGTCGGCCGGCGAGAGCAGCGCGGCCATGCCGACCGGCTGGGGGGCATTGAAGGCAAGGCTCACCGAGTCGCTGCTCCCGTCCGAGTTCTGTATGGCAAAGGTGTACGAGCCCTGGGGATACTGCGCCTGCAACGTGGTCAAGTCGGTATACGGACCGGCGTGCAATTGCCAGTCACCAGGGCCGTTGCTGCCGAGGGAGAAGACGCCGCCGCCGGGCTCGGTCACGCTCACGCTATTGATGCCCGCCCCGCTCAGGTCGAACGTCTGTTCGTACACCGGGTTGGCCGTGTTTCCGTTGACGACGGTCTCATCCGTGAGGATAAGGATTTGCATGACGTCGGCGCGGCTGAAACTCGCCGCCGCCGCCACGACGAGGCCCGCGACCGGCAGGACGACCGCGCGGAAGAGCGTGGTTGGGAAGACCATGTTTTGCTACTACCTGTGCTTGGTGATTGGGGACAACCACGAGGGGACGGCACGAAAGCGGGGATTGTAGCGGGCCGGCGGCGACACGTAAAGGCTGATTTCCCAAGGGGACGCTCCGAGCGGGATACTCGTCAAGATCGCCAGCAGATGAGCAGCACACCGCCGATGGCGCCCGCCGTCGCGACGATCCACAACGGAGCGGCCGCCACACAGCCCCCGCAGTCGCGGCGCACGAAGCGTGCGATGCCCTTGTCGGGATGGCTCAGGAGTCGATAACCGGCATCGACCACCGCTGCCGCAAACGCCCCGGCCACCAACGCCGTCAGAACGCCGCAATTTCCCAGGTGGTCCGATAGGGCGAGCCAAAGCGGAGTGCCCACGCCGAGCCCCGTGAAGAGGCTGATCTTGGCGACCACGTTCACGTGACGAGCGAAGAGGTGAAGGACCAACAACTCGACGGCGTAGACCGTGGCTACAATGCCGAATAGCCAGGGCAGCCAGTCATACCAAGGTGGGCGCCAGGAATCATCCTTGCTCAGGGCCCAGATAACGACGCAGGCGACGAATAGGAAAGAGTAGAATGCTGTCGGCCGCATGGGAATCCTCTGCTCCACTCGACGAACCCAGCGCTCGACGACAAAACCCGTCGCGACGGTGATCGCCAGCCAGATCACAACGTCCACTGGTAGCGCAAACAGGGGGAGTCGCTTGGCTGGGGAGCCCAGGCACAAGTATTTCAGCGGCCAACCGCACGCCTCTTCCAGAGTATAGAAAAGCGGTACGCCGGTGGGCGGCGAGTAGACTTCCACGTAGCCAGTACGTGCCACGAGCGAATAATGCAACAAGGGGCCGCCGACCGCCACCAATGCGAGCCAAGTGAGCCAATGGACGCCAAGCCTGCGGCAACGCCTTGCGGACTTGGCGGAGCGGGCGACTACCCAGTGCGCGGCGACGATCACGAGACCCGCGGGAACGCCGTACAATAATGACAAGGGAGGCAGAAGCACGGCGGCTTCGAGCACGCGCCAATGTGAATCCGGGTCGAAGATTTTAACGGCGCTCAAGCCACAAGCGACCGCGGTCGTGAGTCCGAGAAGACCGCGCAGGGTGAACTGAACGGGCCTTTCACGGACTCGTAGCCAGTATAAAGGGATGACTGTTGCCATGACCGTCAGCAGGCCGCCGCAGAGAATATCCAAGACGAGCAACGCCGGCCGGAACCGCAGCAGCGGCGGATTGTCAAACGGCCAGAAACCGTACAGGACGGTAAGCCCGCCGGGCATTTGCCCTTCTCGAACCATGTAAACCACCGGCCATCCGTGGTACACGGGCAACGCTCCCGAGACGGAAGGCCCAGGATCCCAGCCCCCGGCGGGAAGGACATTGAACGTTGCAAAAGCACAAGCGTAGAGCAGTGCCAGGGCACCCGCGCTGGTAAATAACAGCCAACGCGGAGGCCGGTAATCCGGATCGGCTTGTGTTGAAATGGACATGCGTAGGGGGTCCGCAACGCGATCTAAGTCGCTCAGACAAAAGCCCCGCCCGCCCTCACCCTAACCCTCTCCCGGAGGGAGAGGGGACGATCGTCGGCCCGCCTACTGCGGCTTCGCCAGCGCGGCCCCGGCGCGAAGATGCGGTCCCGCCGCGGCATGGCCGTTGCCGTCGGCGTGGCCGTTGCCGGAGTCAGAGAAAAAATGCTCGGCCACCGGACCTTCCAAGAACACGCCCATGCGGCGGAACTTCTGGTAGCGGGCCTCCAGCAACTGATCGACCGGCTGGGCGACCAACTCCCGCAGGCAGTTGCGCAGATGGATCTTCAGCCGGGCGGCCATGAGGTGATGGTCGCGGTGGGCGCCCCCCAAAGGCTCGCGGATCACGTCGTCGACCACGCCGAGCTTCACCAGGTCCTTGGCGGTCATCTTCAAGGCCGCCGCGGCCTGCTCCTTGAACGTATGGCTCTTCCAGAGGATGCCGGCGCAGCCCTCGGGGCTGATGACGGAGTAGTAGGCGTGTTCGAGCATCCATACCCGATCGCCCACGCCGATCCCCAACGCGCCGCCGCTGCCGCCTTCGCCGATCACGATGCAGATCACCGGGGTGGGCAGCCGCGACATCTCGAACATCGAGTTGGCGATCACCTGGGCCTGGCCGCGCTCCTCGGCGCCGATGCCCGGATAGGCCCCCGGCGTGTCGATGAAACAGACGACCGGCATGTGGAACTTGGCGGCCAGCCGCATCTTGGCCATCGCCTTGCGATAGCCCTCGGGGTGGGCGCAGCCGAAGTAGCAGGCGCTGCGTTCCTTGAGGTTGCGGCCTTTTTGATGGCCGACGACCATCACCCGCTGCGCGTCGAGCTTGGCCCAGCCGGTGCGGATCGCCCGGTCGTCGCCGAAGAACTTGTCGCCGTGCAGCTCGACGAACTCGTCGAAGACCAGTTCGAGGTAGTCGGTGGTCATGGGCCGCTCGGGATGGCGGGCCACCTCGACCGTCTCCCAGGGCTTCAGTTGGCTGTAGATCCGCTTCTTCAGATCGGTCACCTCGCGGCGGAGGCGGCGGATCTCGTTGCGGACCTCGGGCGTTTGCGGCACGGCGGCCTCCAGTTTCCCCAGCCGGGCCTCCAACTCGAAGATCGGACGCTCAAACGATAAAGGATGGTGGTTTTCAGCCATGGGGAGCCTGAACTGCCTGGGTGATGCACGCGGCGCTTGCTTCTGTGCCGCCTCTAATATTCGTCGGCTCTGGGTGTGGGCAGGTTGTAATAATTATCCGGGCGTGGGGCTGGGTGGTCGAGGGGTGACGCGAAAGACCCTGCAACGATGAAACTCATCCAGAAAATCCCCCATCGAGAGGGGGCGCCCGGCCGGCTCCTTCGCCAGTGTCCGCCGCACCAGGTTGGCAAATTCCACCGTGACATTGCGGTCGATGGACTCCAGGGAGGGGGGCGTCGACTTCAGGTGCTTGTTGAGCAACTCGTTCGAGCTGTTTCCCGTAAAGGGGGGTTTTCCGCAGACCAACTCGTGGATCATGCAACCGAAGCTGTAGATGTCGGCCCGCTGGTCCAGGGTCTTGCCGCGGATTTGTTCCGGCGACATGTAGCTCCGCGTCCCTTGCACCTTGACGCGGGGGGCAAACAAACTCGCCAGGCCCCAGCGGATGCGGGTGGCCAGGGCCAGGTCGATAAGTTTCACTTCTCCCGCGTCTCCGACCAGGAAATTGTCCGGCTTGACGTCACGGTGGATATAGCCCTGGTCGTGGAGGTGGCTTAACCCCTCGGCTGCCTGTTGGATGATCTTCGGCATCAGGTGAGCGATTTTGCGCAAGCCCTGCAAAATCCGCTGTTTCATGTTTGGCATCGGAAACCACTCCATCGCAAGGAAGGGGATTCCCCTTTCCATGCCAAAGGCGTAGATCTCGATAATTTGCGGATGCACGGCCTTGCGACTGACGGTATACTCCCACCGCAAGCCCTTGACCAGTTCTCGCTTCTTGGCGAATTCATCGCGGATCGCCTTGATCGCTACGAGCCGATGCCCGCCGTCATCGCTAGCTTGCCAAATCTGGCAGGTGCGGCTGCCGTGGACGACGTTCAACAAGCGGTATCCGCCCAGATAACCGGGGACTTCTCGTGCCACAGGCGTGTCAACTGCTCATGGGAGGGTAGGTGTTCCCCTGTGTCCCAGTTTACCGGCATACGGTCGCTTGGGCAACGGTAGTTAGGGGTTTTCCCACGGTTTTCTGTTAATCCCCCCTGCCCTTTGCCAGGCAGCCCCACGCCCGCCGGTGGCATCCGGCGGGAATGCGGGGACGTATGATCCCTCACCCCCCGGACAATAGCCGCTGGTAGAGCGACCGTAGTTGGGCCGTCATGTGCTCGTGTCGAAAGACCTCGGCAAACCGCCGCCGCCCTTCGGCCCCAAGGCGCTCGCGCAAGGCGGGGTCGCCCACCAGGCGATCCAGGGCCGCGACCAGTCCCCCCACATCGCGCGGCGGCACGAGAAACCCGGTCTGCCCGTCCAAGACCACCTGCCGGGCCCCGTCCACGTCGAAACTCACCACCGGCTTGCCGGCGATCAGGGCCTGCGGCAGCGCGCGGGCGAGCCCTTCCCGAAGGCTCGCATGAACCACGATGTCCATGGCGGCCAGCAGCGGCGGAATCTGCTCGGGCGGCACCAGCCCGGTGAAGTGAAAATGCCCCGTGAGTCCGGCCGCGGCAATTTGCCGCTCCAGCCGTGCGCGGAGCACGCCGTCGCCGACCAACAGAAATCGCACGCGCGGGTGGCGGCCGGCCAGTTGCTCGGCCGCGCGAATCACATCGCCGTGCCCCTTGAGGTGAAAGAGCCGCGCGATCTTGCCGATCACCACGTCGTCCGGCGCGTAGCCAAGCTCTCGTCGCATGGATTGGCGATGCCGGGCCGACTCCAACAACGGCTCGACCTCCATGCCGCTGAGGATGGTGGTGAATTTCTCGCGCGGGGCCACGCCGGCGGCCACCATCAGCTCGGTCATGGCGTCGGCGACGCTGACGAGTGCATGGCAGCGGCGGGCGGCCCAGCGCTCGCACGCCCGCCCTAGCGCCCGCGCCGCGGCGCCCTGGTACGGATGAAACGGCGCCCCGTGCACGGTGTGGACGATGGCCGGCACGCGCAGGCTCCAGGCGGCGGCCCGGCCGAGGATGCCGCCTTTGGCGCTATGGGTATGGACGACGTCGGGGTGGAAGTCGCCCAGCAGTCGCTTGATGTGCCGATAGCTGACCAGGTCGCGCCAGGGATGAATTGGCCGTCGCAGGGCGTCGACCAAGGCCAGCGGGCCCCCCCCTGCCCTGGCCCGCTCCAGCAGACTTCCCTCCGGTCCCCGCGGCGGCCCGGTGATCAGCAGCACCTCGTCGCCGTAATGGCGGCGGAGGTCTTCGCAGCAGAGCACGACGTTTTCCTGCGCGCCGCCGAGGATCAGCCGGGTAATGACGTGGGCGATGCGCATGGGAGAGGGATTTAGGGATTTAGGGATTTAGGGATTTGGGGATTTGGGGATTTGGGGATTTGGGGATTTGGGGATTTGGGGATTTGGGGATTTGGGGATTTGGGGATTTGGGGATTTGGGGATTTAGGGATTTAGGGATTTGGGGATTTGGGGATTGGCGAGTCTTACGCTTGCGGTTTCGCAGTTCAGGGTTTGCCATCACTCCGCGACGGAGATTCAATAGGTCACGGAAACGAGGAACAGCCCTTGCGGCGGCGCCGTCGGTCCGGCGGCGCGGCGGTCGGCGGCCTCGAGGACCACGGCCGGCCAGTCTTCGCCGCGCGCCGCCCGGCCCACCTCGACCAGCGTTCCGACCAGGGCGCGGACCATGTTGTAGAGGAAGCCGTCGGCCTCGATCTCGATCGTCACGAGGTCCGCCTCCCCTCCCCTGCCCCGCTCGACCGTGAACTCATAGACCGTGCGGATGCTGTCGGCGCGAGGTGCGCCGCTGGACTCGAAACTGCTGAAGTCGTGCTGCCCCCGCAGCGCGGCCGCGGCGCGGTGCATCGCCGGGGCATCAAGCCGCCCGTGGACGTAATGCCAGCAGTAGCCGCGGCGAAACACGTCGCGCACCGGCCCGTCGTGGATCAGGTAGCGATAGCGCTTCCGCAGCGCGTCGCGGATGGGATGGAAGCCCGCGGGCATGTCCTCGGCCGCCAGCACGGCCACGTCGTGGGGCAACTCGGCGCTGAGCGCCCGGCGGAGCACGTCCACCGCCAGTGGGCTGTCGGTATGGAAGGTGGCCACCTGGCCCAGGGCGTGCACTCCGGCGTCGGTCCGGCCGCTGGCCAGGGTGCGGGCCGGGTGGCCGACGATCTTTTCAATCGCGGCTTCGAGCGTGCCCTGCACGGTGGTCCGCTCCGGCTGCGACTGCCAGCCGGCGTAGGCCGCGCCGTCATAGGCCAGGGTCAGCTTGATACAGCGCATTTCGTCTGCACCAGCAGCTCGGCGATCTGCACGGCGTTGGTGGCCGCCCCCTTGCGGAGATTGTCGCTGACGCACCAGAAGGCCAGGCCGTTGGGGCTGGAAAGGTCCTCACGCACGCGGCCGATGAAGGTCTCGTTGCGGCCTTCGCAATGGATCGGCATGGGATACGCCTTCTTCTCCAGGTCGTCGACCACCACCAGTCCCGGCGTGGCCGCGAAGAGCCGCCGGGCCTCGTCCACGCCGATCTTCCGCTGGGTCTCGACCAGGATGCTCTCACTATGGCAATTGGCCACCGGCACGCGGACGCAGGTCGGGCAGACCCGGATCGAATCGTCGCCGAGGATCTTCCGCGTCTCGTGGACCATCTTCATTTCTTCGGAGGTATATCCCTGGTGCTTGGGCGAGCCGATCTGGGGAATGCAGTTGAAGGCGATGCGGTAGGGGAAAATTTCGCACTCGTGCGGCTGGCCGGCCAGAAACGCGCGGGTGCCGCCGTCGAGGTCGCGGCTGCCGGCCAGGCCCGCCCCGCTGGTGGCCTGGTACGTGCTCACCACGACCCGCAGGATGCGGCCGGCGTCGTGCAGTGGCTTCATCGCCTGCACCAGTTGCGTCGTCGAGCAGTTCGGACTGGAAATGATCCCCTGGTGGCGGCGGACCGCCTCGGGGTTGACTTCCGGAATGACCAGCGGCACCTTGGGATCCATCCGCCAATAGCCGCTCTCGTCGATCACCAGGCAGCCGCGGCGCACGGCGTCGGGGATGAAGTCCCGCGCCACCTCGTCCGGGGTGCTGCTGATGGCCAACTGCACCCCCTGGAAGACCTCCGGCCGCAGCTCCTCGATCGTATACGACTTGCCGGCAAAGCTTAGCGGCTGGCCGGCCGAGCGCCGCGAGGCCACGAACTTGATCGTCCGGAAGGGAAACTTCCGCGACTCGAGGAGCTGGCAAATGATCCTTCCCACGGCGCCGGTGGCGCCCACGACGGCAACGGACTCGAACACGAATCTTCTCTCCCCACAGGCTGGCTCTTTCGCCCGCCGCTCCGCCGCGCCGGGCCAACCCCAAATTATGACGCCGCGGCCGCGAAATCGCAACCGCACCGCCAAAAAACAACCCCCGCGCCCGGTAAACCGGACACGGGGGTCTCTTGGATCACACGGTATCCTAGTTGGCTGCCGACATGCCCTCGGTTCCCGCCATGCCCTCGGCAGGCTTGTTGAAACCGAAGGCCGCGGAGTTCTGCTGGCCTGCCGTAAGCGTCACCGTCTTGTTCTCTTCGATGATCTTGCCGTCGCGGACAATTTCCGCATGGATGTCATACTTGTAGTTCATCCCCGGCTTCAGCCCGAAGGAAGCATACTGCCGGCGACTGCCGGTGCTTTGGGTAGGCAAGCCGTTGATGGTGATCTTCGCCTGGTAGGGGACGTAAACCGTCAGCAACGCGCTGTCCTCCAGGCTCGGCACCCCGGTGGTGCCCGGTGTCGGCGGGATGGTCGGCGCCGGCACTGTCGGCGTGGTTGTCGGGGCCGGCACCGTCGGCGCGGGCGCGGGCGGAGTCGCGGGCGCTTCGCCTGGCGCCGGCGGGGTGGCCGGCTTGGTGGCGGGAGTCGGAGTGCCGGCGGCCGGCGCCGTCATGCCCGGAACCATCCCAGCGCCGCAGCAACCCATCGTGGGCGTGTAATAAGGCAGGCATCCGCAGTTGCAACCGCCGCAGGGGGAGCAACAGGTGCAACTCGCATAGCAGCCGCCCCATCCCCAGCCGTAGCCGTAGCAGCCGCCGTGGCGAAACGGCCGGCAGCCAAGGGTCAAGTCGCAGCACGGCGTGCAGCCGACGGCGCACGCGGTGTAGTCGCAACCCCATCCGCAGCCGCCGCAACCGTACGCGCCGCCATACCAGCCACTGCAGCCGCACCCCCATCCACAGCAGGCATACGACTGGGAGACGATGGTCAACGCCAGCACCGCGACGGCCACCACCAGGATGTGTTTCCAACTCGGTCGCAACATGACAGTTTTCTCCTTGCTCCAGGCCAAAGAAAAACACCAGGTTCCCAAGCGCTTAAAGATAACACTGTGAAAATGGAAATCAAGTAGGCTGGGTGACTTGAGGGACTTTTGCGGCCCAGGAAGGCAGGATAAGCGCCGCCCCTGTGGCGAGTTGACTCTTCCGCCGCTGGACACACGGGGACAACAGGCATCGCTGCAAGATATATCAGTATGATAATAAACGCACTGTACTATAACATGGCCCTGGATGGTCTCGCCGTCTCGCATCGCCCTTCCCACCGGGCGCGGCCGGTGGGCGTGGGGGTGGAAATTCATCTTTCATCCTTTATCCTTCATCCTTCTGTCTCCTTCCCCCTTCCGCCCTCCGCCCTCCGCCTTCTCCAATCCCTGGCCCCCGGGCTCCTGGCCCCTAATTTCCCCCCTGCCCTTCCGCCAGCCGCCTTCCCCCTTTACAATCCCGGCCGTGAAGGCAGCAATGTGGGCGAAGCGAGTGCCGTGGTCGATTCCGGCGGCGGCCGTCCCCCTGGTCCTCCTGGGCTGGTTGGCGATTGCCCGCTGCGGAGATTTCGACGCCAGCGGCGGGCATTACTTCCACAGGCAAATCGCCTGGTCGGTGCTCGGCCTGATCGCCCTGGCGGCGGCCGCGGTGCCCAGCTACCGCGTGCTGTGCCGGTGGAGCTACCTGTTGTTTCTGGCGTCGCTGGGGTTGCTGTTGGCGGCCCCCTTCTTTCCGCTCATCCACGGCACGCATCGCTGGATTCCGCTGGGCCCGATCGGCTTTCAGCCCTCCGAGTTTGCCAAGGTGGCCTTCGTGCTGGCCCTGGCCCGCTACTTGATGTATCGCCAGACCTATCGGCGGCTGGGCGGCTTGCTGTTGCCGCTGATGCTGGGGCTGGTGCCGCTGGTGCTGGTCTTGACCGAGCCCGACCTGGGCATGGCGATGCTCTTCCTCCTGGTGCTCTTCGTGATGCTCTTTGCCGCCGGGGCGCGGCGGCGCGACCTGGCGATCCTCGCGGCGGCCGGGTTGCTGATGACGCCCTTGCTGTGGACCGGGATGAGCCGGCAGCACAAGGCGCGGATCGCGGCGCTGCTGGATCAGCCGCCGGCCGATCGTCAGCCCCGCATCGAGGCCGCCGGCCACCTCCACCAGGCCAAGCGGATGTTTTCCCTGGGCGGGCCGTGGGGGAGCCTGCTGGCCGGCCAGCCCACCGAGGACCCGGCCGTCTATCGCCTGCCCGAGGCGCGAAACGATTTCATCTTCTGCGTCATCAAGGAGCGGCTGGGGCTGCCGGGATTGGCCCTGGTGGTGGTGCTCTACGGAGTGCTGGCCTGGCGGGGACTGGCGATTGCCGCGGCCACCCGCGAGCCCTTCGGCCGGCTGGTGGCGGTGGGCCTGACCGCCACGATCGCGCTGCAGGCGCTGATCAACATGGGGATGAACCTCGGCCTGCTGCCGGTCACCGGCCTGCCGCTGCCGTTGGTCAGCTATGGCGGCTCGTCGCTGCTGGCCAGCGCCCTGGCCTTGGGGCTGCTGGTGAACGTGGGCATGCGGCCGGGCTATGAAATCACGAACGAGCCGTTCCGCTGGGAGGCGGAGTGAGGGATTAGGGATTGGGGATTAGAGAATTGGAAAAGCCCCCGGACTGCGTCCGGGGGGCGTTTGCTTGTTGCCTCCGGCCGCGGCAGGCTACAATGGTCGGCGGCAGGATTCGCCCGCTTCACGACGAGGACCATCGCACGTGGACCGGAGTTCTCTCCCAGGCTTAACGCCATACGAACCGTTCTGCGGTGCCCCGCCCGGGCCGCGCCAGGCCATGGTGAATAACCGGGTGGTCCGGGCGGCGCTGTTTTTCGCTGGGGTGGTGTTGCCGTCGGTCTGCTTCCTGCTGGTGAACCTGGACGGCCCCGAGTGGCAGTCGGGTAGGCTGATCGATTACGCGGGGCTCCTCCTATCATGCCCGCCATCGCTGCCCCTCTGGCCGTTGCTCCTGTACTGCATGATCAGCATGAGCCTCGTGGTGTTTCGGCCGGCCCGTTTTTGCAAGAGCAACGTCGTTCGTTTTGGCATCTTCAGCGGCGTGCTAATCGCGGCGGAGTATGCGGCCATTCTAGAGGTTCTCTGCTACGGCGAATTTGCCTCGATCAGCCCGGTACTTCCCCTCGTGCTGTTCGTGCTCGCGGCTGTGGTGCCGATGGGCATCCTGTGGCTCGACAGCCACGTGGCGGACAAATACGGCCATGCGTATCTCTCGATGGCAATTGCGGTCATCGGTCTGTTCCTCGGCGTGGTGACGCGCGGCATCGGGTTCGAGGTGGCCTTGATTGTCTGCATTTGGTGCTCGACGCCTTGGGCGTTTGCGGCCTATACCTACGTCTCGGCCCGGCTGATTTGGGCGGCCCAGCCGCCGCGCTTCCGCTTCAGCCTCGCCCAACTCTTTGCGGTGACCACTTGGTTTGCAGCCCATTGCGGCGCCTGGCGGGCTTCGTATCTCCTGATGCTCCACGAATACTCGCGGTTGCCCACCACGCCCCCGCACCACTGCTTCGTCTGCACTGCCGCGGCCCGCGGCCACGCGTGGATCGTCGGCAGCCAAACTTACGTTGCTTCCGACGGGACGCCCTGTCGCGTGAACGATCAACTGCGGCGCTTGAAGGCCTTCGAGTTGCTCTTGGCCAGCGTCAGCCCCGCGGGACACCGGGCGCTGCGGCGCGTTTATGATCGCGTGGGACCGCCCCTTGCGGCCCTGCTGGCCCGGCCGTTGGCCGCGGATGCGGCCTACGTGGCGCTGAAGCCGGTCGAGTGGCTCGCGCGGCTCACTTTGCGCCTGGTGCTGGGCGGTCAGGCGGAATTGATCGGCAAACTTTACCGGGAATGACTTCGATACGGGAGACGCTTGGTGGGACCCGACGTGGATCAAGATCGGCTTCCAACACCAGCGCCGGAGGAGGCGGCTGCCCATGACGCAGCCGCGCCGCACCCGGCCATAGGGCAAAGCCGGCTGGTCCGGGCCCCGCTCTTCTTCGCCGGCGTCCTGTTACCGGTGGTCTCTTTCCTGCTGGTTAACCTGAACCTCCCCGGGCCGCGACTCGGGGGGTTGTCCGGCCACCTCCTGATGTACCCGGCGTCGGCTGCCCTCTCGCCGCTGCTCCTGTACAGCATGATCAGCATGGGCCTGGTGGTCTTTCAGCCGGGCCAGTGCGGCAACAACAACTTCGTTCGTTTTGGCATCTTCAGCGGCGTGCTGATCGCGGCGGAGTATTGCGCCATTCTTCATAGCGCTTTCTGGCACGGCCCTGGGGCCCTCGCCTACGAGGCCGTCTTCTTGGCGGTGTCCGCGGTGGGCGTGCTGGTGCCCATGGGCATCTTGTGGCTGGACATCCGCATGGCGCGGAAATTCGGCCTTGCCTACATCTCGCTTACGCTGGCTTCCATCGTCGGCGTCCTCGTTGTGTTGACCGGGGAGACTGCGTTGATTGCGGTCGCGGTTCCCTGCTTGGGGTTCTCGACGGCGTGGGCCTTTGCGGCCTATGGGTTTGTTTCGATCCGGCTGATTGGGGCGGCCCCGCCGCCGCGCTTCCGCTACAGCCTGGCTCAACTGCTGGCCGTCACGACCTGGTTCGCGGCCCATTGCGCCGCCTGGCGGTGCGCGTTCCTTTGGGTGCTCCACCAATATCAGCAAGTGTTCGGCCCGTGATCGCATCGCTCGGTCACGGGCCGATCAGCACGATGTCCTGAAACGACAGTCCGCCGGGCCGGCCGGACCAGCCGCCGAAGCGGATCGGCTCAACGATCCGCAGGCCCGCCTCGGCGTACATCGCGCGCAGCGTCGCTTCGGCGTAGGCCACCGCCGACTCCGGGACCTCCGCGTCGGTCGTGAAACAGTCGGAAAGCGGGAAGCGGAACTGCAGTGCCGCGGGCGTGCGACCGATCGCCGCTTCCGCCTCGGGATTGAGGATGAAATGGGTCAACAGCCCGCGGCCGCCGGGCCGGAGCACCCGGCGGGTCTCGCGGAGGTAATGCTGCACGTCGTCGGCCAGCATGTGCGTGAACACGGAAGTGGCCAGGACCAGGTCGACGCTCTGGTCCGCCGCGGGGAAGCGGTACTGGGAGGCCGGGCAGGCGCCGCGGGGATTGTAGTGCTTGTTGAAGATGTCGGCCAGGTGGAAGGTGAAATTGGCGTTGCGGCGGGTGATGTGCCCCGAACACCAGCGGATCAGCTTGGGCGCGATGTCGAAGCCCACGTAGCGGCCGCGCCCGTCCAGGTAGCCCAGCAAGGGGACGGCCATGCGTCCGCTGCCGCAGCCGACGTCCAGCACGCTTTCGTCCGGCCGCAGGCGGCAAAGGTCTTTGAGGTAGGCGAAGAACTCTTCGCCCAGCGACTGGAAGCCCCCGCCGACGAAGGCCTGCAAGCAGCGCGGCGGCGTGAGGTCGTCGGTCCGGCCGCGCCAGCGATCCAGCGCGTCGAGGGCGGCGAAGCGCGCGCCGCGGAGCAAGCGCACCAGCGGCTGGGGCACGATCCGGTTGCGCATCTTGCGCCAGGTCATGACGGCTGCTCCCGCTGCGCTCGACCCTACTTCTTCGGGGCCGCTTTGAGCTCGATTTCGTCGACGGAAAGCTCGCCCACCGCGCCCAGCAGGCCGATGCGGAGGATGGCCTCGCGGGCGCGGACCGGGACCGCGATCCGCGTCCTGTCGGTCCGCCAGTTGAAGCTGCCGTCCCAGGGGCCGAAGACTCCCTCCTCGCGGAGCGTCGCGCGCTTCTCGTCGTAGAAGGTGATGCTCAGCACGGGAAGCTCCTGGGGCGTTTGACCTTGGCGGATTTCCCGGCCGCGGACCACCAGCGAGACGTCCAGTTGCGGGACCTTCCGCCCATCGACGGCGAAGCCTTGCAGGGCCATGCAACTGCGGCCCGGCTCCTGGTTGCGGAAGCTGACGTAGTCCTTGCCCGAGGGCGACTGGCCGTCGCTGACGACCGTCAGTTGCCGCACGTAGTGCCAGCCCACCGGCTGCGGCGGACGGCCGGCGACTTTCTTGAAATCGCCGTTTTCCAAGCTGGGATGCAGCGGATCGGGACGCACCTTCCGCTTCTCTTCCGCGGCGCCGGTCATGGGCACGAACAAGGCCGGCAGCAAGGTCTCCGACACCATCTTCCCCTTGCTCTTCTTCAGCAGGTACAAAGTCTGTTGATACCGCTGGCCGACGGGAATGACCATCCGCCCCCCCTCCTTCAACTCGGCGACCAGCTCCGGCGGCACCTGCTCCGGCGAACAGGTGACGATGATCTCATCGAAGGGGGCGTGCTCGGGCCACCCCTGGTAGCCGTCGCCCACCTTCACGTGCACGTTGCTGTAGCCCAGCCGCTGCAAGGTCTTCTCCGCCCTGTGGCCCAGCGCGGGCACGATCTCGATGGTGTAGACCTCGCGCGCCAACGGGCTGAGCACCGCCGCCTGGTAGCCGCTGCCGGTGCCGATCTCCAGCACCACGTCCGTGGGCTGCGGATCGATCGCCTCGGTCATGTAGGCCACGATGAAGGGCGGCGAGATGGTTTGCCCGTCGCCGATGGGCAGGGCCATGTCGAGATAGGCGTGGGCGCGGTCGCGCAGGGGGACGAACTCGTGCCGTAGCGTCTTCCGCATGGCGTCGATCACACGGGGGTTCTTCACCCCCGCCCCGACGATTTCCTCATCGACCATCTTATTGCGGGCCTCGGTCCGCGACCGGTCCTGGGCCCAGGCGGCCGCCGGGACCGACAGCAGGGCCGCGACGAAGAAGAGGGCGATATAGTGTCGGGAGCGTTTCGTGTTCATGTTCACTGTTCCTGCCACCCGTATCTTACCAAAGGCGCATTAAGGCAACACCGCTATTATATCTTATTGGAAGGGGTGTGAGGAGCCGAAAGATGCGGAAAGAAATCGTCGCGACCTCCTCCTCCCCTGTTTCCTCCGCGGTCGCTCTGCCATAATTGAACATGGCCCCTTGAACATGACCGACCAAAACCTCCGAACCACGATCATCGACCGCATCCTGCCGCGGGTGCAGACCCCGGGGCAGTACATCGGCGGCGAATGGAACTCCGTCCGCAAGGACCCCGCGAGTGTCCGCGGCCGGCTCTGCCTCGCCTTTCCCGATACCTACTCCATCGGCATGAGCTGCTGCGGCCTGCAGGTACTCTACGCGGTCATCAACGGCCGCCCGGATTGGAGTTGCCAGCGGGTCTTTGCGCCCCTGACCGACATGGAGGCCCTGCTGCGCGAGCAGGGGCTCCCGCTCTGCAGCCTGGAAGATTTCACGCCGCTGGCCGAGTTCGACGTGCTGGGCTTCACCCTCCAGTACGACCTCTGCTATGCGAACGTGCTGAACATGCTCGACCTTGCGAACATCCCGCTGGCCGTCGCCGAGCGCGACCGCCGGCATCCGCTGGTGATCGCCGGCGGTCCCTGCGCGGCCAACCCCGAGCCGATGGCCCGCTTCATCGACCTCTTCCTTCTCGGCGACGGTGAAGAGGCCTTGCCGGCGGTGTGCGACCTGTGGCTGGAGTTGAAAGACGCCGGCCTGGCGCGCCCCGCGGCGCTGGTGGAGATGGCCCGGCGGCTGCCCTATGCCTACGTGCCGCAATGCTATGAGCCGCAATACGGCGGCGACGGCCGGCAGGCCTCGGTTCGGCCGCTCTTCTCCGGCGTGCCGGAACGGATCGAGCCGGCGGTGGTGGCCGACCTGGAAGACTTTCCGCTGCCGGCCGCCCCCATCGTGCCGCAGGTCGAGTGCGTCCAGGACCGCATCACGATCGAGATCATGCGCGGCTGCCCCTGGCGATGCCGCTTCTGCCAGAGCACGACGACCAAGCGGCCGGTCCGCTTCCGCAAGGTCGAGACGATCGTCGCCGCGGCCGTCGCGGCCTATCGCAACACCGGCTATAACGAGGTCTCGCTCTTGGGGCTCTCGACCGGCGATTATCCCCAGATCGAAGAACTCCTGCGGCGCTTGCAGGAGACTTTTCGGCCGCTCAATGTGAGCGTGTCGCTGCCCAGCCTGCGGGTCAATCAGCAGTTGGCCCTGCTGGGCGATCTGCTCAACACCGACCGCCGCGACGGCCTGACGCTGGCGCCCGAGGCCGCGCTGGACCCGATGCGCCGCCGCATCGGCAAGGAGATCAGCAACGACGACCTCTACGAGGGCTGTCGCCGGGCGATGGCCAACGGCTTCGCCCGCGTGAAACTCTACTTCATGTGCGGCCTGCCCGGCGAAGAGGAGGCCGACCTCGACGGCATCCTCGACATGGCCGAGACGGTCTCGCGGCTGGGCAAGGAGTGCGGCGGCCGCTTCGCCACCGTCTCTGCCGCCGTGGCCAACTTCGTGCCCAAGCCGCAGACGCCCTTTCAATGGCAGGCCATGCAGCGGCGGGAATATTTCGCCGCCGCCCACGAGCGCCTCCGCCGCCGGCAACGATTCGGCAACGTCACGGTCCGCTGCCACTCGATCGAGTCGAGCCTCCTGGAGGGCGTGCTCTCGCGGGGCGACCGCCGCGTGGCTGCGGCCATCGAGTTGGCCTTTCGCCGCGGCGCCCGCTTCGACGCCTGGAACGAGCAGCTTCGCGCGGACCTCTGGCATCAGGCGTTTTCTGACGCCGGCGTCAACGTGGAGCAGATTTTGCACGAGCCGTACGCGGCCGATGCCGTATTGCCCTGGGACCACTTGGGGATTCGCCAGGGACGGGAGTATCTGGAAAAAGAGGGATTTGGGAATTTAGGGATTTAGGGATTTGGGGATTACATGAGCCCCACGCCCGCCGGCTGCGTCCGGCGGGAAATGGAGAAGAGTGAAGCGAACCAATGGCACCAGAATTCACGCCCCCACCCGCCGCACCGCAACCGAAGCTCCGCTGGTACCAATACCGGCTGCGGTCGCTTTTCTTGCTCATGCTTCTGGCGGCCATTCCCCTGGGCTGGCTCTCGGTGAAGCTGAAGGCGGCGCGGCAACAGAAGGCGGCCGTCGCGGCGATCGAGAAACTCGGCGGAGCGGTGGTTTACGATTACCAGAAGGACGCCGACGACACCACGAGCCAACCACCGGGGCCGGTGTGGCTACGGAAGCGGTTGGGCGACGATCTTTTTGTCAACGTGACGAATGTCAATCTTTCCGCGTCGCAAATCACCGATGCGGGACTGCAAGTGGTCGGGCGGTTTACCCGACTCCGGGAGCTTAACCTCAGCAACACCGGAATCACCGACGCGGGCATCGAGGCCCTCAAGGACCTGAAGAATCTGCGCATGCTGGATCTCGGGGGCACCGCGGTCAAAGGCGCCGGGCTCATACACCTCAAACAGTCGACCCGGCTTCAAACCCTGGACCTCTCGGACAGCGGCTTCGACGACGCCGGGCTGCAACATGTCGAAGGGATGGCACAACTCGAAAAGTTGGACCTCAGCCAGACCGGGATTAAAGATGCCGGGCTGAAGCATCTGGAAGGATTAACCGGCCTCCAAGGGCTGAGTCTCGGCTACACCGAAGTCGGCGACGCAGGGCTGAAATACCTGGGGAACCTGACCCGACTTCAATCGCTTGACGTTGGCGCTACCATGATTGGCGATGCGGGGCTGCAATACGTGGGAAGAATGACTGAACTCCGATGGCTGAACCTCCTGGGCACGAACATCAGCGACGACGGGCTAAGGCACCTCAAAGGATTGAGCCATCTCGAATCCTTGGCGCTCGATGAAACCAAGATCGGCGACGCCGGGATCGAAAACCTCAGGGGACTGGCCGCCCTTCGCTATCTTAACCTCGGCAAGACCCAGGTCAGCGACGCCGGGCTAAAACTCCTGGCGGGACTGAGCCAACTCAATGTGTTGTGGCTCGCCGGCACGAAGGTCACCGACGCCGGACTGCAACAACTGAAGGGCTTAACCCAACTCCGACGTATTAATCTCGAATATACAAGTGTCAGCGACGCCGGGCTCGACAACCTCAAGGGAATGACGCAGCTCGAAGAACTGTTCCTCGACCAAACAAAAATCACGGACGCCGGCCTGAAACGTCTCAACGGATTGACCCAACTCGCAGCTTTGGGACTTCGCGGAACGAGGGTAACCGACGCAGGCGTCAAGAAGCTTCAAAAGTCGCTGCCAAGCCTGTGTATAGCCCGTTGACAAGAAAGACCACGAGCCGGAGGCGTGATCCTCCGGATTGGACCGCGAAAGAGAGGTCGAAACGCGGATTCGCAATTTGTTGTCCCTGACGTTTGAAACATGAAACCACTTCCCGCATTCCCCGCGCTGCCGTTCCCGCCGGACGCAGCCGGCGGGCGTGGGGGTTGAAATTCATCCTTCATCCTTCCGTTTCCTTCCCCCTTCCGCCCTCCGCCCTCCCCCTTTTTTTATGCTTCGCTACCAGCTTCTTGCAATCGACATCGACGGCACGCTGGTCAACAGCCGTGACGAGCTGACACCCGGCACGCGGGCGGCATTGGTCCGCGCCGGAGAGGCCGGCATCCACGTCGTCCTGGCCACCGGACGACGCTACAGCCTTACGCTGCACCTCGTCCAGCCGCTGGCCATCGACGTGCCGCTGGTCACGGCCAGCGGGGCGCTGGTGAAGGACCCGGCCGACCATCGCACGCTGTATTGCGCGGAGTTCGACCGGGCCGTGCTCTGCCAGGCCCTGGCCGTGATCCAGCGCGGCGGCTACGACGTGCTGCTCTGCGGCGATACGTTCAGCCAGGGGTTCGACTTCTACCAGCCCGAGACGCCGTCGAAGGGGCCGGAACTGGCCGAGTATCTCCAGCGCAATAGCCGGTGCGGCCGCGTCTGGCCCGACATGCTCCGCGATCCGCCGCCGGCGGTCTTTGGTGGTTTCGCCATGGGCAGCCAGCGGCAGATGCTCGACCTGGAAAGCCTTTTGCACGAGGCCATGCCGGGGAAACTTTCCACCCACGTGCTCCGCAGCCCGCGATACAGTGGGTTTCTCTGCGAGTTGGCCCCGGCGGGCGTGACCAAGTGGTCGGCGATCCGCCGGCTGGCCGCCCAGTGGGGCATCGCCGAGGAGGCCATCTGCGCCGTGGGCGACGACGTCAACGATCTGCCCATGATCCGCGGCGCCGGCCTGGGGGTGGCGATGGGCAACGCCCAGCCGCTGGTCAAGGCGGCGGCCGCCCGCGTGGCGCCCTCGCAAGACGAGGACGGCCTGGTGGCCGTGGTCCAGTGGCTGCTGGCGGAAGGAAGGGATTAGCGAGCCGCGGGGTTTATCCCCGCGGTTGCGTCGCGGGAGCAACCGGGGGTGGGTTGAAGGGATGGCCTGGGTCGGATAGGCTAAAGTAAGTGGAACGAGACCGCTAACCATTCTCTAACGCGCGGATTCCCGCCGGCCGCAGCCGGTGGGCGTGGGGACACAAGTTCCTAAATCCCCAAATCCCCAAATCCCTAAATCCCCAATCCCTCGCTGTGAAACGCGCCTTCCTCCTCACTGCTGCTTGGCTCTTGCTGGCCACCGTTGCCACCGCGGCCCAGCCGCCGCTGGAAAAGGCCGGCAAGCTGCTGCTGGGGGGCAAATACGCCGAGGCGGCCGAGATCTACGAGCCGCTGGCTGCCAAGGATCCGGCGGCCGCGCTGGGACTGGCCCGCGCGCTGGAGGCCAACGGCAAGACGGAGAAGGCCGTCGGGGCGCTGAAGCCTCTTGCGGAGAAGCGGGCGGATCTTCAGGCGGAATTGGCCCGCTTGGCCTTCGATCGGGGCGACTTGAAGGAAGCGGCGCCGCGGGTGCGGGCGGCGCTGGCTTTGGACGACCAGCAGTTGCTGGCCCGCTGGATCGGGGCCGAGGTGGATCGCTCCGAGGGCCGCTTGGAGAAGGCCGAGCGCGGTTATCATTGGCTGGTCGATTTCTACAACGATCACGACGTGAAGCGGGCCGAATCGCTCCGTTGGATCGGCCTGGCCGCCGCCCAATACGCGCGGTGGCGCCGCCTCTCCGACCAGTTCGATTTCCTCGTCAACGAGTTGTATCCGGACGCGTTGAAGCTCGATCCGGCCTACTGGCCGGCGCATTACGAGGCCGGGTTGCTCTTCCTGGAGAAGTACAACGAGGCCGACGCCGCCCGCGAGTTCAAGGCCGCCCTGGAGCTCAATCCGCAGGCGGCCGAGGTCCATGCGGCCTTGGCCGCGCTGGCCCTGGAGAACCACAACTTCGAGGAGGCCGAGGCCTCGCTGCATCGGGCCCTGGAGATCAATCCGCGGCTGCTGACCGCGCGGCAGATCGAGGCCGATCTGGCCTGGCTCAACCTGGAGGTGCCCGAGACCTTGCGCCTCCTCGAAGAAAAGGTCTTGCCGCTGAATCCCGTGGACGAAGAGACGCTCGGCCGCATCGCCGCCTGTTACGTGGTGCTGGAAGAGAAGGCGGGAGCCGGCCGCACGTCCCGCCTCCAGCGCCTGATCGCCGAAGTGACCGGGCGGAACCCGCACGCCGGCGATTTCTTCTACGCCCTGGCCGGGATGCTGGAAGAACGCAACAAGCAGGCCGATGCGGAAGCGTACTTCCGCGAGGCGATTCGCGTGATGCCCCAGGAGGTCGGCCCGCAGGCCGGCCTGGGGCTGCTCTACATGCGGATGGGCCGTGAGGAGGAGGCCCGGCGCGTGCTCAAGGAGGCCTTCGAGGCCGATCCCTTCCACATCCGCGTGAAGAACAACCTGGACGTGTTGGACGTCATCGACAAGCTCGCCGTCGTCCGCACCGCGCACTTCGTGGTGAAGTACGATGCCAAGGCCGACAAGCAGTTGGGCCGCTACGCCGTCCGGCACATGGAGACGGTCTATCCCGAGCTGTGCAAGTTGTTCGGCTACCAGCCGCCCGAGCGCCCGCTGATCGAGATCTTCAACGTGGCCGAGGGGCTGGACGGTCATCAGTGGTTCAGCGCGCGGATGATCGGCATGCCGTACCTGGACACGGTGGCGGCCTGCACCGGCGGCATGGTGGCGATGGCCTCGCCCAACGATTCCGGCGAGCCGGCGCGGTTCAACTGGGCCCGTGTGCTCAAACACGAGCTCTCGCACGTCATCACGCTGCAGCAGACGAAGTTCAACATTCCGCACTGGTACACGGAAGGGCTGGCCGTTTGGTGCGAGGGCTATCCGCGGCCGCAGACCTGGAACGAGATGCTCCTGGACCGCGTGCCGCGGGGAAAGCTCTTCAACCTGCAAACGCTCAATGGCGGCTTCGCCCGCCCGTGCAGCAATGAAGAGTGCCAAATGGCCTACTGCCAAGCGGAGTTGTACGTGGAGTACATGCTCACCCGCGGCGGCCAGGACCGCCTGCGGCAGATGCTGGCCGCGTACACCACCAACCTGAGCACGGCGGCGGCCATCCGCCAGGTCTTCGGCGTTTCGCAGGAGGAATTCGAGCGCGGCTACCTGGCCTATATCAAGCGGCTCACCGCCGGCCTGTCGGCGATGAAGGGGCCGTCGCGGCGGAGCTTCGCCGAGTTGGAGAAGGCCCACCGCGACCGGCCGGCCGACGCCGACGCGGCCGCCGAGTTGGCCTATGCCCACCTTTGCCGCGAGGACAACAACCAGGCCCTCGACCTGGCGCGCAAGGCCCTGGTGCTGCGGCCCAAGCAGCCGCTGGCGACCTACGTGGCGGCGCGTTTGCGCGCGGCCGACGGCAAGGACGACGAGGCCGCGGCGATGCTGGAAGCCGCCCTGGATCGCCGCGCCCCGGAGCCGCTGTCGCTAAACTTGTTGGCCGAGTTGAAGCTCAAGGCGAAGAAATACGACGCGGCGGCCGAGCTGTATGCCTTGGCCGAGCGGCTGGAGCCGGGCAACCCGAAGTGGACTGCCGCCCTGGCCCACGTCTACCTCGCGGCCGAGAAGCCCAAGGCCCTGGCCGAGACGCTGGCCCGCCTCACCCGCATCGACTCCGACGACGCCTCTTCGCGGAAGAAGCTGGCCGAGATCGCCCTGGGGAAAAAGGATTACGCGGCCGCCGCGCGCTGGGCCAGCCAGGCCCTGGAGATCGAGGTGAACGACGCCGAGGTCCATCGGCTGTTGGCCCGCGGGCTGGTCGGCTGCGGGAAGTACGCCCCGGCGATCGAGGAGTACGAGGTCGCCGTCGAGTTGGACCCTTCCCAGGCCGAGTGGCGATTTGCGCTGGCCGAGGCCTACGCGCACGAGCACCAGCCGGCCAAGGCCCGCGAGGCGCTCGACGCGTTGTTGAAGCTTGCGCCCGATCACCCCGGGGCCAAGAAGCTGCTGGAAAGCGTGAAGACACCCGAGTCTCAGAAGCATTGAGGAACCTGCGATGCCGCGCGACGTGACCTTGGCCGAGTTCCAAGAATTGATCCGCAAGATGTACCTGGAAAAGGACCTCGCCCGCGGCATCGACGGCACCTTCATGTGGCTGATGGAGGAGATCGGCGAGTTGGCCACGGCCCTGCGCAACGGCACGCACGAGGAGCGCAGCGGCGAGTTTGCCGACGTGCTGGCCTGGCTGGCGACGATTGCCAACGTGGCGGGCATCGACTTGACCGCGGCGATCACGGAGAAATACGGTTCTGGCTGTCCGGGCTGCGGCCGGCTGGTATGCACTTGTCCGGATGCGGGGAAGCCATGAACCGTTGGCGTGCCGGAGCGTTGGCGATTCTGTTTCTCTGGGCGGCCACGGCTGCCGCGGAGCCAGCGCGGCCGCCGGAGATCGTCGGCGTGCGGGTGGGCTTTGCCGGCTGCTACAAGGCCGGCCTGTGGACGCCGGTGGAGGTGACCCTCCGCGGCGGCAGCGAGGCCTGCCGCGGCCAACTCAGCCTGACCGTGCCCGACGGCGACGGCGTGGCCAGCCGCGTGAGCACGCCGCCGGACGCGCCGGTCGCGCTGGCGCCGGGCGGGCAAACCACCGTCGCCATGAACGTCCGCTTCGGCCGCGTCCGCGGCTGGCTCGCGGCCGAGTTTCAAGTGGGCGCGCGGGTGGCGGCGGCGAAGACCTTCACGGCCTCGGCCGACGCCGGCCTGGACCATTTCCCCTGCGCGCTGGAGTCGCGCCCCTTGATCGTCTGCCTGGGCGACGTCGCCAGGACCGTGGAAGACGCGGCCGCGCTCGGCGGCTTGGACCCGCAGCGGCAGCCGGCCGTTGCCCGGCTGGACGACCTGGAACACCTGCCCGAGCAGTGGTACGGCTACGAAGGCGTCGATGCCCTGGTGCTTTGCACCAGCAAGCCGGCCCTTTGGCGCGGGCTGGGCCGTGAACGTGCGCGGATCGAGGCCCTCGACCAATGGGTGCGGATGGGCGGACGCCTGGTGCTCTGCGTGGGGGCGGAGGCGGCCGTTGTGCTGGCGAAAGACTCGGCCCTGGCGCGTTTCGCCCCCGGCCGCTTGCAAAAGATGGTGGCGCTGCGGCAGACCGGGGGACTGGAGACCTACGCCGGCAGCACCAACGCGATCCTGCCGGCCGCCAGCGACACCGCGCTGGCGGTGCCCCGGCTGGGTGACGCCGAGGGAGTGGTCGAGGTCCGGGAACTCGATCTGCCGCTGCTGATCCGCACTGCCCGCGGCCTCGGCCAGGTCGTGTTTCTGGCCGCCGACCTCGACCAGCCGCCGTTGAGCCGCTGGAGCGACGCCGCGCCGCTGGCTGCCCGCTTGCTCGACCTGCCCACCGATCGTCTGCCGCCGGCGGAGGATCGCGGCACGGGCGTGACCCTCGGCTACAGCGACATGGCGGGCCAACTCCGCAGCGCGCTCGATCAATACGACGGCGTCCACCTGGTCCCCTTCTGGGTCGTGGCGGCGGTGCTGATCGGCTACATCCTCCTAATCGGCCCCGCCGATTACTTCTTCCTCCGCAAGGTCGTCGGCCGCATGCGCTGGACCTGGCTCACCTTCCCGGCGGTGGTGCTGGTGCTCAGCGGGGCCGCCTGGCTGCTGGCCCATGGGCTCAAGGGCGACCGCCTCCGGGTGAACCAGGTCGACCTGGTCGACGTGGACGCGGTCTCCGGACAGATTCGCGGCACGAGTTGGATGAGCGTCTTCAGTCCGAGCACGCAATCGTTCGATCTTTCCGCGCAGCCTTGGCTGCTCTCGGGCCGGCCCGGTTCGCGGGCGGCGATCCCCGTGGCCTGGTTGGGGCTGCCCGGCAAGGGACTGGGCGGCATGGACCCGCAGACGACCGACACGGTCGGCTGGGACAGCCGCTACGAGTTTTCACCGGACCTGGACGCGATGGAGGGCGTGCCGATCCGCGTCTGGTCTTCCCGCAGTTTCACGGCCCGCTGGATTGCCCAGGCGCCGCCCAACGCGGTGCAAGCCGACCTGACCGAGGACGAGCAGCTTCTGGGCGCCGTCACCAACAACCTCGCCTTTCCGCTGTCGAACTGCATCTTGCTCTATGGCCGCTGGGCCTATGAATTGCCGACGCTCGCGCCGGGGCAACCGATCACGTTGACGACGATGACCCCGCAGAGCGACTTGCGGACGCGCTGGACCGGCCGGAAACTCGTGCTGAAAAGCGGCGACGGCGGCGAGGAAAAGACCGGCTACCACGAGACCGAGGCGATTTACGACCGGACCAGCACGGACGCGCTGTACGTGCTGCGGATGATGATGTTCTACGAGGCGGCCGGCGGGCGGAGCTACACCGGCTTGAGCGACGATTACCAGCGGTTCGTCGATTTCAGCGGCCTGCTGAAGACCGGCCGCGCGGTCCTGGTGGCCGAGGCCCCCGAGGCCCTGCGCGATGCCCGCAGCGGCGCCGCCTGGCGCAACGGCGGCCGCGCGATCGGCCAGGCCCCCGGCGACCGCCACGCCGTCGTGTACCGCTTCGTGCTGCCGGTGAAAGCTAAGGATGAAGGATAAAGGATGAGGGATAAAGGCGGAGGGCGGAGGGCGGAAGGGGGAAGGTGGCCCCCAAGCCCACCGGCTGCGTCCGGCGGGAATCCGGAAAGGGCGGAAGAGCATGATTAAGACCCAAGACCTCACCAAGACCTACGGCGACCTGCACGCCGTGAGCAACCTCACGCTCGAGCTCAGCGCGGGGGACCTGTTCGGCTACATCGGTCCCAACGGGTCGGGAAAGACCACGACCATGCGGATGCTGGCGACGCTCTTGCAGCCGAGCTGGGGCGAGGCCGAAGTCTGCGGCTACTCGATCTACACCCATCCCAAGGAGATCCGCCGCCTCATCGGCTACATGCCCGACTTCTTCGGCGTCTACGACGACATGAAGGTGATGGAGTACCTGGAGTTTTTCGCCGCCGCCTATCGCATCAAGGGCCCGGCGCGGCGGAAGGTGTGCAACGAGATGCTGGACCTGGTCGGGCTGGGCTACAAGCGCGACGCCCTGGTCACGAGCCTCTCCCGCGGCATGACCCAGCGGCTCGGCCTGGCCCGCGTCCTGCTGCACGATCCCAAGGTGCTCCTGCTGGACGAGCCGGCCAGCGGGCTGGACCCCCGCGCGCGGATCGAGATCCGCGGCCTGCTGAAGGAACTCCGCAAGCTGGGCAAAACGATCATGGTCTCCAGCCACATCCTCCCCGAGCTGGCTGACATCTGCAACAAGGTCGGCATGATCGAGCACGGCGTCATGATCGTCAACGCCGAGGTGGCCGATGTGATGAAGCAGGTCCGCCAGCGGACGCTCTTGCACGTCGGCGTGCTGGGCGATCCGCAGCCGGCCGCCCGGCTGCTGGAGAAAAACAGCCTGGTCGAGGGCGTCGAGATCCGCGACGGCCACATCCTCGTCACGCTGGCCAGGGGAGTGGAGGACTACAGCGACTTGCCTGCCGAACTCGTCCGCGCCGGCCAGAAGTTGACCCTCTTCAAGGAGGACGAGATCAACTTGGAGACGGCGTTCATGGCGCTGACCAAGGGGATCACCTCGTAAGGCGGAGGGCGGAGGGGGAAGGGGGAAGGGGAAAAAAGGATGAAGGATAAAGGATGAAGGATGAAAGTTGCGCGGCCGCACGCTTGCGGTTTCGCAGCCTTCCGTCGCTCCCCTTGTGCTCCGGCCGCTTTTTGCGTTCAATTGAGGAAAAGCGTCCCTCAGAAAAAGAAGAAAGCAGGAACCCGACGATGGATATCCAGGAACTGGTGCGCGGTTTGGTGGTCAAGAACGAGGCGAAGATCGTCATGCTGGTGGCCGACGGCCTGGGCGGCCTGCCCATCGAGCCCGGCGGACCGACCGAACTGGAGGCCGCCAAGACCCCCAACCTCGACGCCCTGGCCCGCCGCGGCGTCTCCGGCGGCATGACCATGATCGCACCGGGCATCACGCCGGGGAGCGGACCGGGACACCTGGGCCTCTTCGGCTACGATCCGGTGAAGTGTCTCATCGGCCGCGGCGCCCTGGAGGCCACCGGCGTGGGCTTCAAGCTCGGCCCCCACGACGTCGCCGTCCGCTGCAACTTCTGCGCCCTCGATGCCGCCGGCAACATCACCGACCGCCGCGCCGGCCGCATCGCCAGCGAAGAAAGCGCGCCGCTGGCCATCAAGCTCCGCGCGGTGAAGATCCCCCGCGTCGAGGTCTTCGTCGAGCCGGTCAAGGAGCATCGCTTCGTGGTCATCTTCCGCGGCGAAGGGCTCGGCGGCAACGTGGCCGACACCGATCCGCAGCGAACCGGCGTGCCGCCGCTGGACCCCGTGGCCCACGACCCCGAGAGCCAATGGACCGCCGAGGTGGCCAAGCAGTTCGTCGTCGCCGCTCGCGGCCTTTTGGCCGGCCAGCCCAAGGCCAACGGGCTGACGCTGCGCGGCTTCTCCGCCGCCCCGCACCTCCGCGGCTACGAGGAGGTCTACGGCCTGAAGGCCGCCGCCATCGCCGTCTATCCGATGTACAAGGGCCTGGCCCAACTGGTCGGCATGGAAATCGTCGGCCGGCCGGGCACTCTGGCCGAGGAGATCGACGTGCTGGAGCAGGCGTGGCGGGATTACGATTTCTTCTTCGTCCACTTCAAGTACACCGACAGCCGCGGCGAGGACGGCAACTTCGCCGAGAAGGTGAAGATGATCGAGCAGTTCGACGCCGTCGTGCCGCGGATCATGGCCTTGAAGCCCACGGTGCTGGTCGTCACCGGCGACCACAGTACGCCGGCGGCGATGAAGGGCCACAGTTGGCACCCCGTGCCCGTGCTCTTGGTGGCCGACACGTGTCGTCCGGACGGCTGCCGCTCGTTCGGCGAGAAGGAGGCCCTACGCGGCGGCTTGGGTCAATTCCCGGCGATTTGCCTGATGCCGCTGGCCCTGGCGCACGCCGAGCGGCTGGGCAAGTTCGGGGCGTAAGATCCCGCAACAAAAGGGGAACACTGATTTTCGCTAATCTTCGCTGATTGTTTTCATCTTTGTTGCCTTTCGCTCCGCGAAAGCCGCAACTTTCGCGGAGCGAAAGGCGACACTTATTGATTCCCCGATCCTACGTCTTCATGCATCTCCGCGTTCGCCGGGCGCAGCCGGCGGGCACGGGGGAGCCGGCTCCGCTTGCAGCAGACGCTTCCTCCGCGTGTGAAACAGCAGCGCCGCATAGGAGAGAATAAACACCGCCAGCGCCGCGTAGTTCGCCCACTCGCTTTTTTGCGGAGGGGGGATCGGCGTGAATCCTTCGCAAGCCTTCCATGCCTTCTCGTCGCCGGCGAACAGACCGCGGAGCGTCACCGGGGGCAGCCCGTCCGGGAGGCACCAAACTTGCCCATCCGAGCGCAGGACGTTTACAACCTGCGTATGACCACTGGAGATTCCCGACCCCGAACCGTTGCCGACGCCGCGGCAGGCCTCCTCCAGTGTGATGTCGCCCGGCTCCATCCAGTTGATCTTGGAATCGACCACTTCGACGACCATCACCCGCGGCGGTGTCGGCGTGGCGTGCTGGTCGTCCCATACCGTTCCGGTGCCGGTGACGGCCAGGTAGCTCGTCATCGGGCGATTGCCGATCGACGTATCGGACGGACAACGGAAGACGAGCAGGGGCTCGGCGCCCAACGTGCTGTTGTTCGTGCCATCCCAAGGCTCGCGAAAATTGTATGCCTGGTACAAGTCGGGTCGCTCCAGGTATGGCAAGATGAGCGTTCGCCAACTGTGCATGGCCTTGCCCTGCTTGTCGAAAACGGCTGCGGGGGGAAGGCGTCCGTTAGCAGCCTCGTACTCCGCCAGTGCCAAGCCGATCTGTTTGAGGTTATTCATGCACTCGGTGCGCCTTCCCGGCGATTTTCGGGCAAGTATGGGGACCGCCACAAAGAAGCCCAGCAAGCAGACCGCGCAGGGCACGAAGAAGAGAACATAATAGAGAGCACGCAGTCTCGATTTGGCGGCGCGAATGTAAACGGCCCCAGCCAGAAGGTAAGCCGCGACGATGATCCCGCCCGCCGCGCCGAACAGGGCCAGCGAAGACGAGACCACCACGAAGGCCAGCAGTAGCGTCGAAAGCCGGTATTGACACACGGCGATTTCCTTTCACGACAAATCCGCCTGGCCCCCGCGTCCCCACGCCCGCCGGCTGCGTCCGGCGGGAACTGACGCGGCAGCCAACGTTTTCTCTGGCGCTATTCCCGCCGGACGCAGCCGGCGGGCGTGGGGGTCAAACTTCATCCTTCATCCTTTATCCTTTTGTATCCTTCCCCCTTCCGCCCTCCGCCCTCCCCCTTACTTCAAGAGCCTCGCGTCCAGCCAATCGGCGTGGCCCAACACGTCGGCACCCTCGCCGAAATCGACCAGCAACTCCAGTCGCTTGGCCCCGGCCAGGTCGATCGACACGGGCACGGGCGGGGCGCCGCCGCGGATCGGGCCGCTGGCCCAACGCTCGCGGCCATCCACCAGGATGCGGAATTCCACGCTGCCGCGGCCGCCGGTCGAATCGTCAACGCCCACCTCCGCTTCAAAACGGCGATACGATCCGTCGAGCGTGTAGCTGAGCCGCGCGGCGCTGTGGACGCCCAGCCCCTTCAAATAGAGCCGGCCGCCGCAGCGCAACAGCCCGTCGGTCACGTTGCGATCGGTGTGGTAGGGCCAGGAGAGATTCAGATAGGGCACGTGGTGATAGGCGGCCGGCTTGAGGTCGGAGAGGTAGACGGCCCGGCCGCCCAGCGGCTGGAGCGCGACCAGGTCGCCGGCGGCCGCCTTCCACGTCTGCCCGCTGGCCGTGGTCAGTTCCAGCGAGCCGCCGGAGAGGATCAGCTTGCCGGCCAGCAGCCGGCTGCCGTCGCTGAGTCCGACCCAGGCACGGAAATCCTGCCGCGGCGGCGGCTGTTTCGCCACCGGGGCAAAGAGGACGGCCAGGATGCGGCGGACGGCCACGTCGGTCGGGCCCACGTCGGCCGTGAGCCGCAGGGTGTCGCCGTCCAGGCCCTCGACCAGGCCGGTCACTTCGTCGCCGTTGTCCAGCAGCAAGCGGTCGCTGTCGCCGCGGCCGGGGCGAAGGATGCGGCCCAGGAGGCGGTCGCGCGCCGCGGCCCCGGCCGGCAGGCGGAAGAGGATGCCGGAGAGCGATTCCAGGGGGATTTTCAGCGTGCCCAGCAGATCGGAGTCCGCGGTGAGGCGTTCCTTGTCGATCTTGACCACCTCTGCCGGCAGCAGCCCGCCGTCGGCCAGCACGAGGACGGGCCCGCGGGCGGGCTCGGCAAACGCGCCCCAGCGGACGAGTTCGGCGGCCGGCATGGTGTGCTGCTTGCCGCCGCCCGTGAAGGTGAGTTGCCACTGGGCGTCGACCGCCACCAGCGCAGCGGAAAGCGCCTGGCCGTCGGCCGTGATCGCCGTGGGATCGGCGGCCGGGGCGGACGCAGAGACGAAAAGCAGGGCCGCTAGCGCGGGAAGGAAGTAAACTGTTTTCATGCGTGTCAGCCCTCACCCCCTGCCCCTCTCCCAAAGGGAGAGGGGAGACACTCGCCCTCACCCCCTGCCCCTCTCCCAAATCCCCAAATCCCCAAATCCCCAAATCCCTAAATCCCTAAATCCCCAACAGCTCACCTCTGGAAGATCGGCAACTGGTTCTCCGGCATCTGCAAGACGAGGGCCGACATCGCCGTGGCGTATTCGGGCCCGAAGCTGGAGACCCAGGAGCCGTCCTCCTGCTGCCGGGAGATCAACTCGTCGCGGATGGCCGGATACCAGCGGGCCCAGCGGTCGCCGCCGGCCTGCCACATCGCCTGCACGGCGTAGTAATGGCCGTATTCATAGTAGCCCTCCAAGCCGCGGCGGGTCGCGCCCTCGGCGGGCCGAAACTGCATGAGGTAGTCGAGCGCCTTGTTGATCTCGGGGCCGCCGTATCTGCCGGCGCTGTTCAGGGCGACGACGGCCGCCGCCGAGCGCGCAAAGGCGCTGTCGCCGCCGGCGCTGAGCATGTACATGAAGCCGCCGTCGGCGTTCTGGCAGCGCAACACGTAGTCCTTGGTGGCGTGGTCGATGGTCTCCGTGGGGACATAGATCCCGGCGTTATGGGCCGCCCGCAGCGCCATCACCTGGCACACCGTGACCGAGATGTCGGCGTCGTCGCGTTGGGGATAATAGCGCCAGCCGCCTTCCTTGTTTTGGCAATTGATGATGAGCTTGACGGCCTTGGAGAGTTTCTCGCGGAGGTCGGGCCGCGGCGACATGCCGTAGCATTCGGCCAGAAACGTGGTGGCGAAGCCGTGGCCATACATGGGCCCATGGCTGGTGGCGGCGGGCTCGCAGATGAAGCCGCTGGCCTGGGCGTTGGCCAGGACGTAGTCCAGGGCGCGGTCGACCTGCTGGCCGTAGGGGCCGCGGGCGGGCGTGCTGCCGCCGGCCATCAGGGCCATGCCCGAGAGGCCGCAAATGCCCACGTTGGCCCGGTAGGCCCCCGAGCCGAACGAGCCGTCGTCGTTTTGCCGGCCGGCCAGCCAGCCCAGGGCCTTGTCGATGGCCCGTTGGGCCGCCGGCGTGATCATCGCCGCCCCCTCCTTGTCGGCGTTCCTCTCCTCGGCGGCCGCGCAGGGCCGCAGCAGGAAAAGCAGGCATAACAGGGGAATTATCGTGACTGGTTTCAAAAGATGACCGTTCATTCTGCGCTGCTGCTGTCGCCGGGCGGAGAGTCCTCCTCGCCGGACGGCTGCGACAGCCGCCGATAGTAATCCTCGATCATTTCCTTGTACTTGGGCAGAAACTCTTCCGGGGGCAACTGGAGGAGTTGCTCGCGCTGGCGCTCCTGCAGGTCGCCCCATCCCGGCAACTGCTGAAAGCGCGGCTGCATTTTGTGCCGGTCCGGCTGTCCGGGCTGGGTCGCATGTTTCGGATCGCTGGCCGCGACGACCGGCTTCGGGTTGGGTTTCGGACTGCCCGGTCCCTTTGGCTGTTGCGGCAGGCTGGACGGCTCCGGCCGCGGCCGTATGCTCGGCTGCGGTGTCGACGGCGAAGCGGTCCGCTGCGGCGACTTCCGCACTTGCTCCAGGAGTTTATCGATCCTTCGGACGACGTCTTGCTGGATGTCCTGGGTTTCCGGCCCGGCATCTCTTGCGACGAGGCGGCCTTCGGCCAGGCGCATCTGTTGGGCGATGGCCAGCAACGGATTGGCCTCTTCCGATTCGCCCGCCCGGCCCAATTCCTTCGGCAAACCGGCGGCGGCGGTGGGCGGGAGCAACTGCATCACCAGATCGGCCAGCCGGCCCTGCCCCGCCCCCACGGCCGCATACTCCGCGCGCTGCGGGGCGGTGAGATCTTTGAGTTCGCCGACCGCCTCGTGCAAGCGGTGGGCACTGATGTTGACCTCCAGTTGGAGGAGCTTCAACATCTTCAGTTCCTCGATGCACCGCACGCTGCCGGGCGGGCCCTGGTTGCCCTGGCCGCCGCCACCGCCGCCGCTGTCGCCCTGTTGGCCGGGCTTCTCCGGCTTGAGGGCCTCCAGCACCAGGGCCAGGCGGGCCAGCGCCCGCTGCTGGGCCTGCTGCGTGGGCGCGGCGGTCTCGCGGCGATCCAACATCGCGGCGGCCTCCGCCATCGGCTCGCCGGCCGCGGCAAGCGCCAGGGAGAAGGCCCCCGCCCCTTTGAGTTGCTCGGCCAATCGCGCGTCCTCGGCGTGCAGCGACTCTTGCAGCCGGAACAAATCGCGGAGGCTCAGGGCCTGCGCCCGCGTCAATCGCCCCGCGGTCCGCTGCAACTCGTCCAGCCGCCGCGTCTCGTCGATCACGTTCTGCTGCTGGCGGTGCAGGTGTTTGATGGCGTCTTCGAGGCGGGCGAGTTGCTCCAGGGCCAGTTCCGCCTGGTTGGCGAAGCGCCGGGCGGCCAACTTGCGGCGGGCTTCGTCGAGAAGCTTACCGGCCTCGACCGCCTGCTTGGCCGCGGCGGCCGCGTGGCCCCCGGCGGCCTGGCGGCCGGCTTTGTCCATCTGATCGCCGGCGCCCTCCGCGCTCTCGCCGGCCTCCTCGGCCAGGATCCGCGCCAACTGCTTCGCCATCCGCCTGGTCTCATCGCGGAGGGCATCCTGTTGGTGCCCGAGCCGCTGGCTCTCGGCGTTGCGCTTGGCGGGGTCGCTCAGAAGCGCGGCTGCCGCGAGCCTCTGGCTCAACTCGTCCTCGCGGCGATGCAGTGCCTCCAGGTCCGACTCGGCCTGTTGCTGCTTCTTCACCAGCCCGCCCAACTCCTGGTGGCGGCGATTGGCGAGGATGTCGAGGACCTTTTGCAGATTCGCGACGAGTTCCTTGTGCTGGCCGGTCACCTGGCCGATCCGGTTTTCCTGAAGCCCGCCGGCGGCCGCCTGCATCTCGGCGGCGACGGCGAGTTTGCGGGCCTCTGCGGCGGCGTCGAGGACATTTTCCGCCGCGGAGGCGTTTTCCTCGGCCGCGGCGTTTCCCGCCGCCGCAGGATCGCCCTGCTTCAACTCCGCGCCCACCGCGTCCATCTCCTGCAAGGTCCGATCCAGCCGCCGCGCCAGCTCGAGCTGCCGCTGGGCCAGCACTTTCAGATCGGCCACTTCCTGCGGTTGCAGGTCCTTGAGGTCCTTGGTCAGCGTGAGGCGGCCGACCTCGGCCGCCTCATGGGCCAACAGCTCCTGGTCGCGGAGCAATTGCTCCACGTCGTGGTAGAAGCGGCGGTAGGAGCCCCATTGATTCATCCGGCCCAGCAGCGCCTCCAGCGACGCAATCACCTGGTCCTGGTGGGAGCCCGCGCTTTCGAGCAGCGCCGCCGTCGCCCGGTCCTCTCCGCTGGGCGGCGCCTGCGCCGACTTGGCCGCTTCCACCAGGTCGTGGTCGATGGCCGTGAGGTGCTTGCGGTCCAACTGGCCGATTTCGTCCAACAACTCCTGCATGCGGCGGCGGACCTCGGGACTCGCCAGGCGATTGTTCTCCAGGTCGGCCAAGAGGGTGAAGACCTGCATGGGGATGCCGTCGGCGCGGCTGGTCAGGCTGGTGTTGACTTGCCGCTGGTTGAGCTCGGCGGCCTGGAGGCGGTCCAGGTCGATGGGCTCCAGCCGCCGCAGTTCGCCGATGCGAATCTCCAGCGCCGTGACCTGCCCGCGCCCCTGGCGCTGCATTTTCAGCACGCGGGCCAGTTCGGCGAGGATGAGTTCCTGGCGGGCGGCGATGCGCTGCTGCAATTCTTCGGGCGTGACGACGATCAGCCGCCGCGGCTCGCTCTTGGTGGTCTGGCCGTGGTAATCCGTGGCCGTGGCGAAGAAGGCGACCTGGCTGCCCGGCGGCAACTTCAGTTCGGCAAGTTCCCAGCGGTAGGAGATAGTCATCGGCTGCGGTGGCCTGGCCTCGTCGGACAGCCCGCTGATTTTCGCCGGCTTGACGTGCGCGGGCCCCTGGTAGGGCGGCGGCAAGACTTCCACGGGCGGCTCCTGGGGCCGGTCGGAGCGGCTCATCATCAGCCCGACGCGGGCGAGCGCCAGGTCGTCGTTGGCCCGGATCACCAGCGGCACGACCGCCTGGGGCGTGACGACCAGGTTCGACGTGGGCCGTTGGATGATGACCGTTGGGGGCAAGTCGGGGACGGCGGTGATTTCCCCATGGTCGTCGACCCCGCCGACCAGGCCGGCCGCATCGGTCAGCTCGAACCAATAGTCGCCCGACTTCTCGACCAGGATGGCGGTCTGGCCCTCGCCGCCGGCGACGAAGCTGAGGCGGTCGGGGCCCAGGGCGGCCGCCGCCCGCCGCCGGCCCTCGAAGCAGAGCACGGCGCTGCGGAGCGGCTTGGACGCGGTGCCCTCGATCCGCAGCCGCGTCCCCACCAGGGCGCGGACGTTTCTGTCGGCGTTCTCTTCCGGCCAGCCCGTGTAGGCCGGCGGAAACACGCGGACGTGCAGCGACTTCAGCGCCGGCGGCACCTCGACGGTGGGTTGCTGCCAGGCCAGGTTGCCCAGCGGATTGATGAGCCGGGCCAGGGCGATGCGCGAGGCGGCGGGGTTCAGCGCCGCCAGCACCGCCGCCGCCAGGGCAACGACCAGGGCCAGCAATCCGGCCCGCAGCGGCGCACTACGGTCCAGCGCCGCGTTGAAATCCAACCGTTCGGTGGCCGCCGCCGTCTCGGCGATGACCGCCCGGCGTAGCGCGGCCGAGCCGGCCACCGGGTCGTCTTCCGTTTGCCGCAGGAACTCGACGCTGCTGATCAGGCGGTCCTCCAAGCCGGGGAAGTGGCGCTCCAGCCGCACGGCCAGCTCGACGTCGCCCAAGCGGGCCCGCAGCGGCCGGATCAGGTAGCGCCGGCACGTCCAGCCCAAGGCGGAGAGCAGGGCGAGCCAGCAAAGGATGCGGATGCCGCGGTCCTGGAAATGGATCAGGTAGTCGCCCAGCCCCAGGAGCATCGCCACCGCCAGCACCGCGGCCACGGTGGCGCTGAGTCCGCGCAACAGCAGCAACCGCCGGACGCGGCGCCGCAGGGCGGTCAGGCGTTGTTCGATGGGGTGGCTCATGGGTGGTTTCTTCCCTTTTCCATTCTATACCACCGCGCCGAGTGCCACGGTTGGCTTGTCCAACCGTGCTTTCGCACTGCTGGACAAGCCAGCAGTGGCACCCGAGAGTGTGGCTTTCCCCTTGTTCATTCTATACCATTCCACCGCGCTTGCGGAGCAACCATTCGCCGATCAGCAGCACGAGGAACACTAGCAGCACCGGCCACTTGTTCCACAGCGGCACGGGCGGCAGCGATTGATAGGGGACCGGGCGTCCCGGCGGCAAGTCGGCCAGGAGATGGTCGGCGTCGGCAAAGGTGTAGAAGCGGCCGCTGGTCTCCAGGGCGGCCTGCTGCATCTCGGCTGCATCCATGCGGACGCGGGCGAACTCCCCCGGCGGCGGCGCCACCGTGAAATCGACCGCCGCCGGCTGACCCGGCAGCTCCGGCGTCACCATCCAGGCGTGGTAGCTGCCCACCGGCATGGCCCCCAGCAGGCCCTCGAAGGTGCCGCGGCCGGTCGCCGCGCGGCGCAGCCCGACGGGCTGCTTCTTGCCCCGTTGCTGTTCCACCATCACGGTGACGCCGCGGTCCTCCGCGGGCGCCAGCCGTTCGTCGGCGAACCGCACCCGCAGCCGCACCGCGTCGCCGGGGTGATACTCGCGGCGGTCGGTCGTCAGCTCGGCCGCGCGCTGACCTTCGGCGAGCTTCCCGCGGGCCAGGGCGCGGAGGGTTTGGATCCAGTAGCGGGCGAAGAAGACGTCGCCCACCCGGCGGCGCCAGCGCCACGTCTCGTCGCTGGCGTGGAAGAGGACCTTGCCGGAGCCGACGTATTGCAGGGCGATTACCGGCAGGCGGCGGCCGTCGCGGCCGGTGCGGGTGGGATGCTCCGCCAGCACCCGCACCCCGGGCTTCCACCCCCCCGCCTCGATCAGCCAATACAGCGGCGGCAGGTGCTGCCAGATGGCGCGGGTCTGTTCGGGCGTGTCGCCCAGTTGCATCGCCGGGCTCGCCAGCCCCAAGTCCGTGGGCTGCACCACGAACCCCTCGGTCAGCGGCTTGCCGGGCTCCGGGACGATCACGGTGCGGGCATCGAAGGGCAGCAGGCGTGCCAAGGGCGTGTCGCAATAGGCCCGCGGCATGTACTGCGGCCCGGCCAGCAGCACCAGCGCGCCCCCCTTGCCCGGCTGATCGACGAAGTCGGCCAGGTTTTGCAGGCTGGCGGCGCTGAGCAAGGCGGGGTTGAGGTCGCCCAGCACGATCACGTCGTAGGCGAAGAGTTCGTCGCGTCGCACGGGAAAGACTCGCAGCGACGTCTTGTCCTGCTCGCTGTACTCCACGTCGGCGTCTTGTTGGACCGTGTGCAGCTCGACGGTCTCGTCGCGGGCCAACATGTTGCGGAGGAAGCGGTATTCGTAGCGCGGATAGCCGTCGGCCAGCAACACGCGGATCTTCTCCTTCCGCACCTGGATGGTCCGCGCCAGGCGGGCCGCCTCCGCGCTGGGCGGCGCCTCGGCGGGCTCGGCCTGGACGACGAAGCGGAAGCGGCCGACCTCTTGCGGGCGGTACGACAAGCGGACCTCCTGCGACTGGCCGTCGGGGCCGACGGTCACTTCGGTGCGGGCCAGCTCCTCCGGCCGGTCCGCGCGGCGGAGCACGATGGGGACCTTGGCGCCCCGGAAGCCGGCGGCCGTCAGCTTGAACTGGAACGTGACGATGTCGTCGACAAAGACCACGTCGTCGACCAGCAGGTCGCTGAGCTTCAGCTCGCGGACCGGCTGGTCGCTGCCCAGCCCGACTAGCAGCAGCGGCACGCCCTTGCGGGCCGCGGCGGCGGCGCCGTCGGCCAGCGAGGGGCCTTCCGTATTGATGCCGTCGGTGAGGATCACGATTGTCGCCGGGGGCGTGCCGCGGAGGTCGTCCAGCACGCCTTGGATGGCGGCCCCCAGCCGCGTGCTCTCGCCCTTCGGCGAGGCCGCGCGGAGCTCGGCGGCGATGCCGGCCGGGTCGGCATGCGCGGCGGCCTTCAGCCCGGTGAGGAAGTAGAAGCGGAGCTTGTGGTTCCGGGCGATTTCCGCCAGCATCGCGGCGTCGCGCTCCGTCAACAGCGTGCCGGCCAGGTTCCAGCGGCTGAGTTGCAGCGGCCGCTTGCCGCCGCCGATGCCGGCGCGGCCCGCGCGTTCTTCCAGGGCCTTGCGCAGCCGCGGCTCATAGCGGTCCACCACGGTCATGCTCAACGAGTCGTCGACCAGCACGGCCACGTAGGGCAGACCGGTGCGTTGCAGGGAGATCGCCACCTGGGCGATCATCAGCATCGCCAGGGCGATCAGCGCCAGCCGCATGACCGCCAGTACGGCGCGGTAGCGGCCGCCGGCGCGGCGGCTTTCCCGCGCGTAGACCGCCGCCACGAAAAACACCGCCCCCGCCACCAGCAACAACGTCACCCAGGGCGGCCAGGGCCACTGGTGATCGAGCCGCCAGTACGTACCCTCCCCCGGCCCGGCCTTGATGTCGAGCCATCGTTCCAACCAGGTTGGCAGGGTGCCGCTCATGTGCCGTGATGTCCGAATCGCCAGGCCAGAAAAGTCTCGCTGACCAAGAGGCCCAAAACCGTGTATAACAAGAGGACGGGCAGCCGCCAGGAGCGCACCACCGGGGCGGCCACTTGCGCGTCGGTCTGCTGCCAGGTGGTTTGATACTGGAAGGGGACCCCCGGCCAGACGTTGCCCTTGAGGTCCTCGACGTCCACGGCGGCCAGGTCGCTCTCCCGCGTATCGACGTTCACCGCGAAACTCTGGCTGCGGTTGAAGGGCGGGCCGAGCGTGGCCGTGTAAATGCCGCTCAGCCAAGTGTCGGGGTAGCTCCAGGCGCTGTAGTCCCCCTCGGCGTGCAAGGCGATTTGACGGCCTTGCTTCTCCAGCCGCTCGGCAGGAGCGTCGTCCGGCCGTTGGCTGCGGCTCAGCCGGAGGGGCGTGTCGACCGCGGCCGCCGGCGCCACGCCGCCCAACACGTCGCCCACCTGGAAATTGCGCTGCTGGATCTGTCCGCCGGCGCACCAATTGAGGATTTCCTGGACCAAGGGGACGAAGCTGGGCAACAAGGGGAGGCAGCTCCAACTCAGGTCGGCGGAGGTCGCCACCAGCACCACCCGGCCCTTGCGGATCGGCTGCTCGACGATCAAGGGGTCGCCGCTGCCGGTGTCCAGCACCGCGCGGGCGGTCGAGTTCGCGGGGATTTCCAGGCGGTAATGCTTGGCCACCGGCGTAGTGATCAGCCCCGCCGTCTCTTTGCTCTCGAAGCCGTGGACGATGGAGTGACGGTAGCCGAGGGGATCGAGGCTGGTTTCGGGCACATCGACCAGCTTGCCCAGTCGGGCGGGAAGGATGCGCGGCCGGCCCGGCCCGCCCCCCAACTCGCGATTATAACGCTCGGCCTGCACCTGGCCGCCGAGGAAGAAGATCAGGTTGCCGCCGCGGCCGAGATAGGCGTCCAGCACGCGGGCCTCGCCGGCGGTGAACTGGGCCACGTCGCAGAGGAACACGCAGTCGTAGCTCCCCAGGTCGCGCTCCATCAGCGCGCTCTCCGCGGCCAGGTCGACGACGACGTGGCTCGGCTCGCCCTCGCCGCTGACGCGCAAGGCGACGGCCAGGTAGTCGCTGGCCCCCTGGAACGGCTCGCCCGAGGGACGGCCGTTGATGCACAGCACGCGGATCGACTGCCGCACGGGCACCACCAGGTAGCGATGGTTGTCGATCTCCAGGGCATCGCCTTGTGCGCGGACCTCGACGGTATGATCGCCGGGCGTTTGGAAGCGGCAGGAGAAGCGGGGGGTCGCTTTCTCCGTGCCGGGGGGAAGGTCGAGCACGTGTTCCTCGCTGCGGCGGCGATCGACCAGCCACTGGACGGCCTGGCGGTTTCGCGGCTGGCTGCCGAAATTTTTCACCGTGGCCTCGAAGGTGACGCTGCGGCCCGCCACGGCCACGGGATCGACCGACCGCAGGCCGGTGACGGCGAGGTTCTCGGCCCCCGGCTGTCCCAGGTCGATCAGGACCAGCGAGGCGGCCTTGGCCAGGGCCTGGCTCTGCCGGCG
This sequence comes from Thermoguttaceae bacterium, assembly GCA_052139835.1. Taxonomy (GTDB): domain Bacteria; phylum Planctomycetota; class Planctomycetia; order Pirellulales; family Thermoguttaceae; genus JBKQVT01. The sequence goes on along the minus strand of JBKQVT010000132.1, from coordinate 9,961 downwards.
GAAGTCGTCCTTGGCGGCGTTGCCCAGCTCGGGCGACCAGGTGGTCCGCTGCAAGTCGGTGAGGAAGTAGACCTTGACCTTATGGCCGGCCAGCCGGGGGTTTTCGCGGCCGGCCCGCTCCACCACGCGGCGCACGGCGGCGACGGTGGCCGGCAGGTCGGCGCCGGTGTGCAGCAGCTCGAGGTTGTCGATTTCATCGCGCATCGCGGCGGGCTCGAAGGCCGGCGTCCCCACCACTACCCGCGGCGGCGCCGCCATCAGGACCAGCGTGAAGGCGTCCCCCTGCGGACTCTCCCGCACGATCCGCTGGGCCAGGTCCTTGGCGCGGTCGAAGAGGCTCTGCGGGCCGCTGCGGTAGGCCATGGAATAGGAGCCGTCGATCACCAGCACGCGATGCGTGGCCCCGCCGCGGCTGAAGGCCAGCCCGCTCCGCTCCAGAAACGGCACGCGGATCACCGCCAGCACCACCAGCACGATCAGGAGGGTGCGCAGCACGAGGAGCAGCAACTGTTCCAATCGCAGGCGGCGCGTCTGCCGTTGGAGGGCGGCCAGCAGGTATTCCATCGCCGCCCAGGGCAACTCGCGGTAGCTGCTCCGGTTCCATAAGTGGATCAAGATGGGCGCAGCCGCGGCCGCCAGCCACCCGAAGGGAAGCAGCGTCGTAAGCGCGGAGGCCAGGATGGGCTGCGGCATGGACATGATCGTTGGGACCAGGGATCAGAAAGCCGCACGGGCACAGCCCAGAGGCTTTTCTAAGCTCTAAGTTCTAAGGTCTAAGTTCTCCTTCATCTTCGCGACGCCAGGTACGTGGACAGCACGACTTCGAGCGATTGATCGGTCCGCACCGGCACGTAGTCGATGCGGTGCATGCGGCAGGCTCGCTTCAGCCGCAGCAGGAAACCGTTGAATTCGGCAAGATATGCCTTCCGCAGCCCCCGCGGCTCGACCAGCACCTCGGCCGGCTGCTCCAGGCCGTGGAAGAGGACCGGCTGCTGGAAGGGGAAGTCCAACTCGGCCGGGTCGAGGATGTGCAAAAGGACGACCTCGTGCCGGCGGTGGCGGAAGTGTTTCAGTCCGGCCATCATGCTGTCGACGTCGTCGAACAGGTCGCTGAGCACCATGACGATGCCGCGCTTCTTGAAGCGCTCGGCCAGGTCGTGGAAAATCGCGCCGGTGGCCGTTTTGCGTTCGCCGGGCGAGTGGTCCAGCACGTGCAGGATCTGCTTGATGTGCGAGGCGTTGCTGCTGGGGCGCACCAGGGCGCGGATCTCGTGGTCGAAGGTGACCAGCCCCACGCTGTCCTGCTGCTGGAGGATCAAGTAGGCCAGCGCCGCGGCGGCGCACTTGGCGTACTCGAGCTTCGACATTGCCGCCGCCTCGCTCCGGTACGCCATGCTCTGGCTGGTGTCGACCAGCAACTGGCAGACGAGGTTGGTTTCTTCCTCGAACTGCTTGAGGTAATACTTGTCGGTGCGTCCCAGCACCTTCCAGTCGAGATAGCGGAGGTCGTCGCCGGCGGCGTACTCGCGATGTTCGGCGAACTCGATGGAGAAGCCGTGGAAGGGGCTGCGGTGCACCCCGGCCACGTACCCTTCCACGATCAGCCGGGCGCGCAACTGCAAGCCCTGCAAGCGGGCCAGGAGTTGCGGATCGAGGTAGTTCTGCGGCTGCATGGGGACTAGGGACTAGGGACTGGGGGCTAGATAAATTCGGAAGTCGGAATTCGGAATTCGGCGGTAGCACCGCCCGCTGCACCCTCCGACTTCCGAATTCCGACTTCCGAATTCCTTCTTCATCCTTCCTCCTTGAACCCCGCCGCCTCCCCGTCCTCCGTGGCGGACTCGATCAGGCGGCGGATGACGTCGTCGGTCTTGATGCCTTCGGCCTCGGCGTTGAAATTGGTGATGATGCGGTGCCGCAGCACGGGAAAGGCCACGGCGCGAATGTCGTCGCAGTTGGCGTAGAAGCGGTCGTGCAGCACGGCGTGGGCCTTGGCGCCGAGGACGAGGTACTGGCTGGCCCGCGGCCCGGCCCCCCATTGCACGTAATCGCGCACGAAGCCGGGGGCGTCGCCGCGACCGGGCCGCGTCCGCCGCGTCAACTGCAAGGCGTAACGCACCACGTGATCGGCCACCGGCACGCGGCGGATGATCTTCTGCAAGGCCAGGATCTGCGGACCGTCCAGCGTCGGCGTCACCTGCGCCGTCACGTCGGCAGTGGTCCGCTTGACGATGTCCAGTTCCTCCTGTTGGCTGGGGTAATCGACGAGGATGTTGAACATGAAGCGGTCCAACTGCGCCTCGGGCAGCGGATAGGTGCCCTCGTGCTCGATGGGGTTCTGCGTGGCCAGCACAAAAAATGGCTCGACCAGGCGGTGCCGCCTCCCGCCCGCGGTGATCTGGTATTCCTGCATCGCCTCCAGCAGGGCGGCCTGCGTCTTCGGGGGCGTGCGGTTGATCTCGTCCGCCAGGATCACGTTGCCGAAGATCGGGCCCTTGAGAAAACGGAAGTCCCGCGTCCCCGTCCCCTTGTCCTCCTGGATCACCTCGGTGCCGGTGATGTCCGAGGGCATGAGGTCGGGCGTGAACTGAATGCGGCTGAAATCCAACGAGAGGGCCTCGGCCAGCGTGCGGATCATCAGCGTCTTGGCCAGCCCCGGCACGCCCACCAACAGGCAATGGCCGCGGGCGAACATCGCCACCAGCAACTCCTCGACGACCTGCTGCTGCCCGACGATGACGCGCCCCAATTGCTCGGTGATCAGGCGGCAGGCCTCGTTCAACTCATGGACGGCCTGGATGTCGTGTTCTTGTAACATGATCGGTATCGGTTCCTGGAGTTAACGTTTTTTTGTTGCTCTGAATTCCGCGAGGGCCGCCTTCGTCTTGATCGGCTGGGCGGATTTTCCCAGCGCGATCAACTCGCGGCCGGTGGCCACCAGCAGCCGGCCGTCGGCCACGAGGAGGTTTCCGCCGCGGGCCGCCAGGTGGACCAGGTCGAGGGCCTTCTTCAGCTCGGCGGTCTGCGCGTCGAAGACATAGACGGTTTCCCGCGTCGGCCAGAGGACGCAGCCGGCGGCCAGCACGCCGCGGCCGTAGCCCGGTTTGTCTTGCCCTTCGGGCCAGGCGTGGCGGAGCTGGCCGCGCTGCTGGTCCTTCAGGCCGATCCAATAGAGCCGCCGCCCCGCGGCGATCAGACAGTCGCCGGCCGTGCCCAACAGTTGCGTCGCGTCTTCCAGCTCCAGACGCCAGAGCATTTGGCCGGTCTGGGCGTCCAGCGCGAAGACGTCCGCGCTGTCGGCGGGGGCCACCAGCAAGGTGCCGCCGTCGTAGAGGCACGGCGTCATGTCGCGCTGCCAGTGCGGCGCCAGCTTCAGTAGGTCGCCGTGCCGCGCGCGGGGATAGAGGCTGACCCACAGCAGCCGGCCCCCGGCGGTGGAGACGGCCGCCACGGCGCCCAGGTTCGTGTTGTAATAGAGCGTCTGGCCAACGAGCGTGAGGAGGTTGTGCGTGCATTGATGGAAGATTCCGCGCGCCGGCGTCTCCGCGCCGCAGATGAACCGCCGCCACCGCAGCCGCCCGCTCTGGGGATCGAAACAGGCCAGGTGGGCCTGGGGACGGATGTCGTCGCGGCGCATGGCCACGTACACGCCCGCGCCGTCGACCAGCGGCGAGCCTTCAAACGCCCAGCCCTCTTCGGCGGCTGTTTTCCAGAGCAACTTGCCCTCGGCTTCCAAGTCGAGGCAGACCAGCCCACTGTTGCCCACGGGGAAGGTGTCTTGCGGGGGGCGGCCGGTCAGCGGGTTTCCCATGCGGGCGTAGAGGCGGCCCTCGAAGGCGGTCATGGTAAACCGCGGCACGCCCAGCGTGTCGGTGGGGACGGAGGTCGTCACCCCTGCGCCCTCGGGCGGCTGGCGGAAGATCGTGGCGTCGGCCTGGCCCCAGAGCGGCCGCCCGTCGGAGAGTTTCACGGCGGCGATCTCCCGCTGGTCGTTGACGAAAACCCGCTCGCCCAAAAGCAGCGGGAAGTAGCGGAGCACCTTGGCCGAATCGCCGGGCCGCTCCGGGCCGCGGTCCTCGGCCAGCGGGTCGCGAAACAGCGGCATCCGCCAGGCCACGTTGCCCAGCGCGGCTACGTCGATCGCCTGGGGGGCCATCTTGTTGCGCGTCGGCGCGCCGGCGAAGGTGGGCCAATCGGGCCCCGCGGCCGCCTTGGGCCAGGCGGCACTCTGGGCCAACAACTCGCCCAGCGCCTCGGCATAGTTGACCGTGCGGCCGCCCAACTGCCCGCGCGCCGCGGGGTGCAGCCGGACAAACTCGCTCAACTCCTCCCGCGCCCGCGCGGCTGACCCTTCCAGGATCGATGTCAACACCAGCCGCGCCCGCACCATCGCCACGTCGAGCTTCGTGTCCGGATAGCCGGGCCAGGTCTTGGCAGCGCCCGGCGGCGGCTCCACCGGGAGGATCCGCTCCCAGTACCAGCGCGCGGCGGCGTAATCGCCCGACTCCAACGCCATCTCGCCCAGGTCCAGCAGTGCCCGATCGCCCCAACTGCTGGCAAAGGCCTGCTGGACGACGTTTTCCAGGAGTTTGCGGTCCCGCCGGGCGGCGCCCTCGGTGTACCATTTCCGCGCCGTCGGATCGACGCGGCGGCGATACAGCGCCAACGCCGGCGGCGGCAGCGTGGCAAACTGCAACTGGCAATAGTCGCCCACCGCCACGTAGCGATGCTCGGTCACCGCCAGCAGCTTCCCCTCGGCGTTATCCATCACTTTTTGCAGCGTGTCGACGGCCTCGTCCCATTGTCGGTCGGCCAGGTAGGCCTTGACGCGTTCGAGTTGCGCCAGGACGGTGCTGTCGGCGCGATCGAGTTGCACGGTGTCGGCCAGATCGAACTGGCTGCTGGGCCCGAAGACGCCGCCGAGTTGGCCTGCCGCCGGCTGGGCCGCGATGATCCAGACCGCGGCGAGCATCAGGGCGCCGAGCGGCCGCCAAGATGCTCGCCGGCTGAAGGCTGCGCGCGATGTGAAACGGCCGCCTGCACCGGCGTCTGGCCCGTGCCGGTGGGGTGCGTCGGCGGCTGGATGGATCGGTGGCATCGGCGGCCTGCCCTCGAGCGGAGGCTGGTCTTGGACCTTGTCCCGCTGGCCGCCTTGATTCCCCGTTCTCATTATACTTCGTTTTGGCGGCTGGGGACTATTCCCAATTTCTTAAGTATAAGCCCCCGCTGGCTTTGGGAGAAGACGGGACGGGGGCAGGCTGCTGTGGAGGAAATCACCTGGCAATCCCCTTGCCCGGCGGCAGCCGATGTGCTAACATGTAATTAGCATCTAATTCAGTGCGAAAGGAAGGCCCATGCACTACGTGGAAACCGACATTGACTCCCTGACCAATTTCAAACGGCAGACGGCAACGTACCTCAAACAATTGCGTGCGACGGGGACGCCCGTGGTGTTGACCGTCAATGGCAAGGCGGAAGTCGTTGTCCAGGACGCGGCAGCCTATCGTCGCCTGGTCGAGCGCGCGGCCCAGATCGAGCGGGACGAGACGGTCGCGGCGATCCGCGAGGCACTCGCCGATGTGGAAGCCGGAAGGACCAAGCCGGCGCGCCAATTGCTCAAAGCGCTGGCGAAGAAGCACGGTATCCCGGTAGACGCATGAAATGAAATATCGCGTCCGATTGACGGACAAGGCCGAACAGGACGTATCGGATGTCCTTGCCTGGTTCCACGAACAATCGGCGGCCGACGCTGGCGGCAGGTGGTTTGCCCGGCTCATGGCACACATCGGCGACCTGGAGACGATGCCGGAGCGATGCGGCCTGGCGGCGGAATCGAAAGACCTCGGTCTGGAGGTTCGGGAGTTGCATCTCGGCCGCCGCCGGGGAACCTATCGGCTGCTTTTTGAAATACGGGGGCAGGTGGTCTACATCTTGCGTGTTTGGCACAGCGCGCGAGACGCGGTGTCACCCGGGGATTTATAGGAGACACACTATCTGTCCCTGGCGGACGCCAAGGATTAGAAGAACCAGTTGGCGCCCGCCGCCTCCACGCAACTTCTCTTCCCCTGTCCCGACTGAATCCGTCGCGGCGATCGAGACTACTACGTCTTCGCCGCCACTTTGGCCACGGGGCCGGCGTCGAGGTTGACCGGCTGGCCGAGTTCGACGGTCGGTGGCCCTAGCTCCTCCACTTGGTTGGCCACTTCCGGTGGGGGAGGCGGCAACTTGCCGCTACAACCCGCGCCCACGCACAACATCGGCCCCACAACCGCCCCAGTATACGCAACCCAGCGCCAAAATGCCATGGATAAGATTCCTTGTGGAAAGAAAGAAAACTCCGGGAGACTACTTCTCTGCCGGCTGCCACGACGGATTCCCGGATTCTGCCCCGATCGCCTCGACTCTTCCTGGACGCGTTGTTTGCCTTGTCGCCTGATGGCGTCGCAAGTACCAATCGTAATGGACCAACAGGTCGACGACCGCCTCGAATTGCTGGCCACTTGTCTTCAGGGTTCCGACCTTGTCCGGAGGAGGCCCTACCAATGGAAAAATCACCGGCATCGCCGTATAGGGAAGTATCGACTTGGGATTGGCCAACCATCGGCGGATATAGCCGGGCTGGATTCGTTGCCCCACTTCCTCCAGATTCGGCGCCGTCGGCGACGGCCCAGCGGCTGGCCACTCGCGCTGGCCCAGCGCGTGACAGCGGGCGCAATACGTGTTTCCATCGGCAAGAATTCTCATCGCGGCATCCAGGCGGGCCAGCCGCTGCGGAGAGTTGACTGTTGTGCCGTCTTTGCGGTCGATGGTTGCGGGCCGCGCCGCGGCGGAATCACTCGCCGAGTCGGCCGCAAAATAGGCAATGACCGCGGCAACCTCCTTCTCGGAAAAGTTGAACCGCGGCATGCGCAGCACGGCCGCCGGGCGAATCGCCGACGGGTCGAGCAAGTAGTCGTGCAGCCAAGCGGCCTGCACCTTGACGCCCTCGCCGACCAGCGGCGGCGGCAGCCAGCCCCAGGCGGCCTCGGGTGCCGTGACGCCGCCAACGGGCGGTGCGAGGAAGAGGGCTACGCACCCCGGCCTACTCCACCGGCAGTACGACCCAGAATCAAGGGCTGGTTTCGTAGCTATTGGGCCTTCTGGCGACCGTCAGCCGCGGCGCGGCCTTCGCTCGACCATCTGCGCCCACACCGCCAGGGCGACCATGCTCGCGAAAAAGAGCATCGCGAAGGCATGATCAACCACAAACCACGGCCAGTGCACCTGATGCCGGATCGACAGGCCGCCGATCACCGCGGGCACCAAGAGCATCAGCAACGACATCAAGCAATACCAGCCCAGCCTGGCCGACACCCGGGCGGCGCAGACGATCAATGCCACCATCGTCAGAAAGACAATCAACACGGCCAGCCGATGAAACCACTCCCAGAAGACCAAGGGCGTCATGGTTGGAACCAACTTACCGAAAGCCAGCGGCCAGTCGGGAATCGACGTGCTGGCCCCGGGGAGCAAATGCACGATCTTGCCGAGGACGATCACCCCAAACGCCCCCATCGCCGCCGCGGTGGAAAGTACTTTCACCGATCGCATAAATGCCTCGCGCCTGTAATCGGTCCACAAAAACGCCAGTTTGGCCCGCAACTATCGGCCCATACTACCAGAGGGGAGTCCCCGCTTCAACGGGTGTGTCGGTCACCGACTCGCCAGCACCGTGGATTCACGAACGCCGCGACAGAATTCGCGGCGTTTCTAGCGCATCCTGAGGCAACACTGGGCACTGGTGACACCACCGCTTTGGGACCCCTGCGGTCGGATCGGTGAGTGGCGGCCCGCCCCGAGCGGCGCCCCCTTTTCCGGCCGGCAATTTCCTACTACAATCGCCCTGATGAACGTCCTCATCGTCGGCAACGGCGGGCGCGAACACGCCCTGGCTTGGAAAATCGGGCAAAGTCCCCGCGCCGAGCGGGTATTCGTCGCTCCGGGCAACGCCGGCAGCGACCTCGACGGCGAAAATGTCCCCCTGGCCGTCGATGATTTCCCCGCCCTGGTCAAGTTCGCCCGCGAAAACGACGTGGGACTGACCATCGTGGGCCCCGAGGGCCCTCTGGCCGCCGGCATCGTCGATTGCTTCGAGGCCGCCGGATTGCGGATCTTCGGGCCGGACAAGGCCGCCGCCGAGCTGGAAAGCAGCAAGGTCTTTTGCAAGGACCTCTTGCGCGGCGCCGATGTCCCCTCGGCCGATTACCAGACCTTCGCCAACGTGGACGACGCCGTCAAGTTCCTCAACGACCGCGAAGACGTGCCGATCGTGGTGAAGGCCGACGGGCTGGCGGGGGGCAAGGGGGTGCTGGTCTGCTCCCGTCGCGAGGAGGCCGTCGCCGCGGTCGAGACGCTGGGGCGAAGGAAGATCTTCGGAGCCGCGGGAAATCGCCTGGTGCTGGAAGAGCGGCTCGACGGCCAGGAGGCCAGCGTGCTGGCCATCACCGACGGCCGCACCATCGTCACCCTGCAACCGGCCCAGGACCACAAGCCGGCCTACGACGGCGACATTGGCCCCAACACCGGCGGCATGGGCGCCTACTGCCCTGCCCCGCTGGTCGACGACCAGACGCTGCACTGGATCGAGGAACACATCCTCGTGCCCACCGTCCATGCCATGAAGCGTTCGCGGCGGCCGTTCCGCGGCGTGCTCTATGCCGGAATTATGATGACCAACCAGGGGCCCAAGGTGCTGGAATTCAACGCCCGCTTCGGCGATCCGGAGTGCCAGCCGCTGTTGATGCGGCTGCGGACCGATCTGCTGGACGTGTTGGAGGCGGCCGTGGACCGCCGTTTGGACGCCTTGCCACCGCTGGAGTGGAACCCCCGCCCCGCGGTCTGCGTGGTCATGGCCGCCCAGGGATATCCCGGCGCCTACAGCAAGGGCCATCCCATCCGCGGCCTGGAGGAAGCGGAAAAACTCCCCGACGTGAAGGTCTTTCACGCCGGCACGGCCCTGGCGGCCGACGGCCAGGTGGTTACCGCCGGGGGCCGCGTCTTGAACGTGACCGCCCTGGGCACGACGATCGCCAATGCCAAGCTCAATGCCTACCGGGCGGTGAAGTGCATCCGCTGGGACGGCGCCTGGTGCCGCAAGGACATCTCCGACAAGGCGATGGGGAAGGCGTAATCGCTCACTCCAAATCTTCCGCGTAGCCCGGCGGAAAGGGGTTGTCGGTGATGGGGGGCTGCTCCCCTTGGCCGCCGAATTGGCGCACCCAGTAGTCGACGTCTTCGGCCAACGGCGGCAGCGGGGGCCGATTCTTGCCCGCCGCGGCCGCATCCTGCTGCCGCTCGCGGCGGCGCTGGATCACCTCGCCGTACCAGACGTCGCTATCGATTCCCGTCGCCCGCCGCCGATGGGCCGCCCGCTGGAGGCGGTGATCGCTCGAGACCACGACCAATTTCCGCGGCGTCGAGTCGCTGCGGATCAACTCCTCGATCAGGCTGTCGGCATCCTCGTAACCCTTGGCGAAGCGGACCGTCAGGCCGCGATGATCCATGGTCCCCGGCAGCCCCGGCGGGGCGCCGCGGGCGTCGAAGACCACGACGGTCCGCGGGATTTCCTCCGCCGCGAGCGACTCGACAAGGAAATTCAACAGCGCCAGCCGCGACCGTTCCAAGCCGCCGGGCCCGGCGCCCCGGCCGACGATCCCCACCGCGTTGAGCAAGTTGTAGCCGTCGATCAGCAGTGACATGAGGGAAACGGAGGGATTAGGGATTGGGGATTAGGGATTAGAGAAGGCTGAGTCATCGTCATCGGCGCGGCGATCCGCTTGCGGTTTCGCCCCCTTCTCTAATTGGGCAGCGCCACTTAGCGTGATGATAGCATGGACAAGTGCTGTTGTGTACTGGCTTTAGGAGCGGGCCGCGGAATTGCGGTTCCCATGGGGGCAAAAAAAGACGATCCTCCGCGTGTGTA
>JBKQVT010000131.1:0-12576 GCA_052139835.1 Thermoguttaceae bacterium | reverse complement strand
CTGGCCCACTTCGCTTCGCAGCAGGACGCCCGCGGGCTGCCGCCCGATCTGGCCCTGAACCACGACCACTACGTGCACGGCGCGCCGAAGGGGATTGACCAGCCGTGACCGAAGTCTTCGCCGATTCCTTCTACTACCCGGCGCGCTTCAGCACGGCTGACATAGCCGTGGCACCGGGCACATGGAAGCCCCCGCGCTAACCCCCTCCCGTCGGCGGGACGGAACCGGGGCCTTGGGATTTTGAACTAGGTTTCCGCGTTGTTCCTTTCGCAGTGGGAACAGCCTCGAAATACGCTGGAAACGTCGGTCGGCACTCCCTCTACAGGGTTATTTTTTGCCGAATTATTGACACCCACTGACGTGTGCCATAAGCTGAGGCATTAGTTCCCGTAGCTGCCGAGGGCTGCGGGATGAATGCGACCCGTGTTAGAGAAACGCGCGAGAGCGGACTAACGTGACCTCCAACGCCGACTTCAACACGGCCTGGAGAATCATCCACCCTGGAGTCCGAAGGAGGACGTAACGTGCAACGAGCGCCGCGGGATACTGGAGGGGGTGTGATCTCGACGGGGGCGACCGCGTTGATCCTGTCAATTTTCGGCGCTATTGTCTTTCACGCCTCGATTGGACGGCCGATGGAGAGCTTCTGGATGTACTCTTGGGCGGCCAGTGGCGTCTTGCTTTTTCTCTCGTTGGCGATTGGCGTCTGGGCCGCAATTCGCGGCGACGGCCGCGGGATGGGCATCGTTGCTGTTATCGTCGCAGTGGTGGCGGGGATTATCTCAGAGATCAGATGACTTCGGGAAAGGTGTCACCGATTACTGGCCCCGAGGGTGGAGGTACATCGTGCGCTTGTTTGGCATCTGGCCTTATAGGATGCCTTTCGGAAGCATCAGAGTTAGGGGAGGCCTGCCATCATGCCAATCAGCACACAGTGTCCCGGGTGCGGTAAGAAATTGACGGCCAAAAATGAATTGGCCGGGAGGCGAGTGGGGTGTCCCGGCTGCGGCCAAGCCATCGTGATTCCCGCCACCCGCCAGGCACAGCCTGCGGCGGCAACATCGTCGTTGGGCACGCCACCGGGCAGCGCGGCGTGTCCCCACTGCCGGACGCGAGTGTTCAGTGACGGCAGTTCTGCCGGCCAGGCCGTCGCGTGTCCGACGTGCGGAAGACAGTTTCGGATGCCATCTGCCGTTCAGTACCGTCTCATAAACCGGCCACCGGTACACCAGCCCAATCGCAACGGAGTGGCGGCCTCGCCGGGGATCCAAGGGCTGTTGCCCAAACCGGCAGGCCGGTTCGTTGGCAGTGGTGCGCTGCCGGCGGTGCCGCCGCCGTATTTCTTGTCCTTGGCGTGGCGGTTATCTGGTGGAATCATCCGGCGATCAGGGAATGCTATGTGCTCGATGACATGCATGTTCTTGACTCCAGTGGTCGGGACTTGTCGAGGTATTACGCTATGCTGATCGTGCGGACGCGGCCTTCAGCAGCCAAGAGAATGGATCTCACGGATTTCAGGCTGGTTCTTTCGAACGGAAGCGAGATCCCCGCTGCACAGGGATTGACATTTGGCCGTGGCTCAGATACATGGATCGCATTCGCAATTCCTCGGAAGGAGGCAGATTCAGGGGCGCTACAACTCAAATATCCAGACTCCCAGCTTATGCCGCTCCCGGCAAAAATCCAAACACGGAAATGCGATGAAATGGAAAAACCATGAGGGTGCTGTCAGGGGCCAGCCCAAGCGAGCAGGCTGGCGACACAAGTTTTAAGCAGAAGGTGAGCCATGAATTACCTCAGTCACGGAATCGTTGCAGCGGGCCTTCTCTGCCTCGCCGGTTGCGGGCCGAGCGCCGACGAGGAAGCTAACATCAAGGACTTCCTCAAGACGGCCCAAGAAATGAATCAAGTGATGAATACCGTCCGGGACGATAAGACCGCCGAGCGGGCTGGTCCCAGGTTCAATGAAGTTGCTGGCCGGATGCTTTCACTCCTAGGGAGGGCGCAGGGCTTTTCCAAGGCGCACAGGACGAAGCTGGCCGAGGAGTACCATGAAGAACTCGACGCCGCACAGAAGGACTTTGGCGACCAGATTTTCCGGCTGCTTGCAACTCCAGGCGGGCCGGAAATGATGGCGAAATGTAAGCGCGTACTGGACGCTTGGAACAGCACCTACAAAAACCAACCGTGGTAGTGTTGGCCCTTCCGGTCTCAAGAGGAAAAGGGCTGACGCGCCTTGATCGGGTTCCCGGGGCGGTGCTTTGGCCCTGACGCTCCTTTTTGTGGAGGACAGTCCAATGCCAATCGGCGTTCAATGTCCGGGTTGCAAGGGCAAGTTCCGTGCGCCGGATGGGGCGGCAGGTAGGCGAGTGAGATGCCCGAAGTGCTCTGCTGTGATTCAGGTCGCGGCGCCTGACGGACGGCAGGTGTCCCAAACACCCGGCATCCAGGGCGGGCCTTGTTCACGTCCCTCAAGCGCGGACAGCCCGGCTGCCCAAGCGGCTCCAGTTCTTGAACGCGGGGTCGCAGGCGTCGATGGTACCTTCGTAGCACCGGCGCGTGACATCGCTGCCGCAAAATCCGCCGCACCAAGGACGAGGGAAGACGGTCTACGGCTCTGGGCGAAGAAAACTGCGACTGCGGAGGGGGCATTGGTCAAGGCTTTGTTCTGTTCGCTCGGCCTGATGCTTGTCGGAACGGCCATCATATCCGCTTTGCCCTTTCTGATGATGCTTGGGTTTATACGTTCCCCCGCGACTGCCATGGGTGTGTATTTGAGGGTTGTTTATTCCGTGTTGATCAGCGTGCCGGTTTTCGTCTTGTTTCAAGTGAACGCCATGGTGTACTTCTTTCTGGCGTTGTTTAGCGCGCAGGTCAACTACGACGGCGCCTTGTACGGCGCTGCGGAATGGATAGAGCGTACGAAACCATACCAGGCCGCCCTCGAGGCGGCCCTCCGTGCCAGTGAGTCACTTCCGGCGAATGCGGAAGCTTGCCCCGCCGCTCCGGCCGACCCTCAGCCGCAAGATGCAGTGGGCTACAACAATCGCGGCTTCGCCTGGTACAACAAGGGCGAGCGCGACAAGGCCATCGCCGACTACGACCAAGCCCTGGCGCTCGATCCCAATCTCGCCGCCGCCTACAACAATCGCGGCCTTGCCTGGAACAAAGAGGGCGAATACGACAAGGCTATGGCCGACTTTAACCAAGCCTTGGCGCTCAATCCAACGGACGCTCTGGCCTACAATAATCGGGGCAATCTCTGGCGCACGAGAGGCGAGTGCGGCAAGGCCATGGCCGACTTTGGGAAGGCCGTGACGCACGATCCCAAGCTTGTTATTGCCTATAATGGCCTCGCTTTCTTGCTGGCATCCTGTGCCGACGAGAAATACCGCGACGGCGAAAAGGCCATCGAGAACGCACTCAAGGCTTGCCAATTGACCGAACAGAAAAATTGGGATTACATTGACACGCTGGCCATGGCGTATGCCGAGAGCGGCGACTTCGAGAAGGCCAAGCAGTGGCAGACGAAGGCCGTCGAATTGGCTCCTGATGAAGGAAGCAAGCGAGGTTGTCGTTCGCGCCTGGAACTCTACCATCAAGGAAAGCCCTACCGCCAATAGCCGTGAGATAGGGAATCGGCCGCCAGGGTTTCTGTGCCATCACTCGGGGCTTGATATGTACCGAATCGAATGTCCGGGCTGCGGGGGTCGCCTGAAGTACGGCGACGAACACGTGGGCAGAAAGGCCAAATGCCAGAAGTGCGGCTGCTCGTTTCGGCTGCCGTTGCCCACCCTGGTTCAAGATGCGGCCCCAGGCCGACCGGCGTCCCGGTCCGCGCCGCCTTGGGCGGAAGGTGTGAGCCCCAAGCCGGCGGCGCCACCGTTGCCACCCAAGCCGCGGATAGCCCACGGTCGCTGGCCGTGGCTCGCCGCCGGTGGCGGAGCGATGCTCGTCCTCGCTGGTTTCACGGTGTGGTTGCTGATAGGCGGCGAGGACCCGGGCGAGGGATACAGCGGCCCACCGCCGTCCGTCGAGTTTGAGGTCAAGGGCTACAAGGTTGCTTCCGCTGTGCCCTTTCATGGAGACCTGCAAATCCGAGACAGCAAGATGGTCCCGCCGCCCGCCCCTGGTGGTTACGAGTTCACCACGGAGTACAAGGAGATCCCAGGGGGGCCAAACGCCTTTGGCTGGAAGGCAACGTCCGGAGTGCTTTTGCTTGTCTCCTGCAAGCTGACCGTCAAAGAATCCTCGCCCGGCCTAGAGGAAATCAGACTGGTCCGAGGCAACAGGGAAATCGCGACCCTGGACGGGGTAGTGCAATCAGGCTTTGACAAGGCAACGGCAAAAGACCTGAATGACGGACTAGCCGAATGCCACAAGAATGGCAAAACCCCGACACTGGCCCTCGTTTTTCGCGTTGCCGACGGGCCAACGGCAAATCCCGCCAAACTCGCCATCGAGATTTGTTGGCAGAACCGAGAAGGCAAGACGCTCTCAGGTAGACTCTCTCTCAAGAACGCTTCTCGCATCCCGGAGGAGAGCCGGAAGGAACCCTCCGCTGACAAACCGCCGACGTATGAGGGTGAATGGAGCGGCGAGCCTTCTGCGGAACCGCATGTTTCCGCGATTGTCGTCCAGAAGAACACATTTCCATGCCTCGGCGAGGTTCGTTTCGCCCACAAAGGCGGTGGGAAGTTTGACAAACCTGACGAGGACTTCAGCTTCCAGAATAATCGGGTGCGAGTGCGGGGCGTCGATGACGTTGAGGTGACTTCGCCGGTCGAGTGGAGTAAGGAGGGAGACGAACTCGTGGGCACCCATGCCCACAGCAAAGAAGTGGTCGCCAGGATCAAGTTATCCGGACCGTTGCTCGTGGGAGAAGCTACGGTGCCCTCCGCCGTCCGGCTTCTACTCGGTAATGCCAATAAATTGACGATATCTAACTTGAAGAAGGGAAACGATTAGTGTCCGCTCCGGGGGGTCCCATTTGGATCGAATTGACCCTGACCTTTCCCGGCGGGCAAGATAGCCCTCACCCTAACCCTCTCCGGGCACCGCCGGAAGGGTGGTCGGGAGAGGGGACCGGCGCGCGTCCCGCAAGGCAAGCAAAAGCATCTCGATCATCTCCGGCGTGTGGGCCGCGGTCAGGCTGATACGCAAACGAGATTGGCCCTCGGGCACCGTCGGCGGTCGGATGGCCGGGACCAACAGGCCGCGATCGCGCAAGCGCGCCGATAGCTCCAGGGCGCGGGCCGGTGAGCCCACCAGAAGCGGAATGATCTGACTCTGCGAACGGCCGACGTCCCAACCCTGCGCGGCCAACGCGTCGCGGAGTGACGCCGCGCGGGCGAGAAGCTCAACGCCGCGCTGCGGCTCCGCGGCCACAATGTCCAGGGCCGCCAGCGCGGCGGCCGCGGTTGCCGCCGGCGCGGCGGTCGAGTAGATATAGGAGCGGGCGCGGTTGAGCAACCATTCGACGAGCGTGCGGCTGCCCGCCACGAATCCGCCCGCGCACCCCAGGGCCTTGCTGAGCGTGCCCACGCGGACGCCCACGCCGGCGGCGACGCGCTCGTCCACGCCCAGATGCTCGGCCACTCCCCGGCCGCGGTGGCCGAACACGCCCGTGGCATGGGCCTCATCCATCAAGAGCATCGCCCCGCGGCGGGCGGCCAGCTCGATCAACTCGACCAGCGGGGCCAGGTCGCCGTCCATGCTGAAGAGGCTGTCGGTGACGATCAGCCGGCGGCCGCGCCCCGCCGCGCGCGAGAGCAGGCCGTCCAGCGCGTGCCAGTCGCCATGGGGATAGACGCGGACGTCGGCGCGGGAGAGCCGGCAACCGTCCAGCAGGCTGGCGTGGTTGTTGCGGTCGGAAAAGACCACGTCGCCCCCGCCCACCAAGGCGGCCACCGCCCCGAGGTTGGCAGCGAAGCCAGAGGGGAACAGCAACGCGGCCTCGGCGCCCTCCATTGCGGCCAGCCGCTCTTCCAAGCGGGCGTGTAAGGCGGCGTGGCCGGTGATCAAGGGACTGGCCCCGCTCCCCCAGCCCTCGCGCTGGAGGGCCTGGGCGACGGCGGCGGCCAGCCGCGGATCGGCCGCCAGGCCCAAGTAGTCGTTGGAGCCGAAGTTGACCAATTCCCGGCCGTCGATTACCATTCGGGGGGATTGGGGGCTACTTCGGGTAGCGAGTCGGCGACGGAGGCCCTGATTCTCGAGGGCGGCCAGTTCCGCATCGATCCAACCCAGCGGCCCCTTCGTAGTAGAATTCATGCGGTTTCAGGGTGCCTTCCCCCGGGAAAATGGTCGTAAACCATTTGTCATCCTCGACTTTGGTCTTGGGCCTTAGGTCTTAGGATTTGGGTCTTGGGATCTAATGCCTAAGACCCAAGACCTTTTCCCGGGGATTTGCTGTGCGTCATAGGCTGTCGTAACATTCATTAGGATAACTACTTCCGGCACGGATACAAGGTTTCCTTGCCGGCGGAAACAATACTCGTGGCCATGACGCAGTCTCACTCTCGCCCACTGCCGGACGGCGGCCGGGGGCTACGGATTGACTGGTCGGCCGTGCTCACGAAGCACGACCGCTGGTTGCGCACCGTGGTGTTTACCTGGGTCGGCGAGTCGCAGGCGGTGGACGAGGTCATGCAGGAAGTGTCGCTGGCCGCGGTCCGTCAGCAAGCGCCGCTGGCGGATGCCGAGAAGGTGGCGCCGTGGCTGTATCGACTGGCGGTGACCTGTTCCCTCTTGCATCGCCGCAAGCAGGGACGCGGCCGTAAGCTGATCGATCGCTACGCCGAGCGGCGGCGGCCTACGGAAAGCGACCGCCAGGGCGATCCCTTGGATTGGTTGTTGGCCAAGGAGCGGCGCGGGCAGATCCGCCTGGCCTTGACCCGAGTGCCGAAACGCGACGCGGAACTGCTCTTGTTGAAGTACACGGAGGATTGGAGTTACCGGCAACTGGCCCAGCACTTGGGCGTGAGCGAGAGCGCCATCGAGGCGCGATTGCACCGCGCCCGCGGACGGCTGCGAGCCGAATTGACCGCCTTGGAAGTTGCCGAGGCAGAAACCTGACAAGAAAACCCGGAATTGGTGATGGTACGATGAACCAAATTGACGGCACGAGCATTGCCGGCAGGGAGGATCGACGATTGGACCTGCTGGTCGACGGAGAGTTGAGCGAAGAAGACCGTGGCGCCTTGCTGAGGCTGTTGGATCGGGAGCCGGGCGGCTGGCGGCGTTGTGCGCTGGCCTTCTTGGAAGCCCAGGCTTGGAAGCGGGAGTTGCCGGCGCTGCTGGATTCGTCCGGGGAGGCCCCGGACCGGCTGCAGCCGCGGCGCCGCTGGTGGTGGAGCCGCCACGCCGGCACCCTGTTGGCCATGGCCGCCACCTTCCTGGTCGCCCTGACCTTGGGCATGAGCCTGGTGTCGGGCATGAAATGGGCAAACGTTACCACGACCGCGGCCACCGCGCTGAATCCGCGCACCACCGCCGCCAGTCCTTGGCAGATGGTCACGGTGGCCGACAGGGGGAACGGCCGCGCCGCGCCGCAAACCTTCCAAGTGCCGGCCGTCCAAGCAAATCGGCTTGACCCGGCGTGGTTGCAAAGCATTCCCAAGCCGGTTTCCCCCGACGTGCTCCAGGCGCTGGAGCAGAGCGGCCACCAGGTCCAGCAGCGGCGCGAGTTGCTCCCCGTGCAGATGAACGACGGGCGGCAACTCGTCGTGCCGGTGGACCAGGTGGACATCCGCTTTGTCGGCCGGCCGAAGTTGTAAGAGGAGAGACGGGAAAGAAAGGTTCCAAGGAGAAGTGCCATGTGGAAGAAACTTTGCCTTCTGCTGGCGGCGCTCTGCTGCGCCGGCCCGCTCCAAGCAGGGGAAAGCGCGGAGGCGACCGCGGCCGTCGCTGTGGCAAGCGCCGATAGCCCGCCGGCGCCGGCCAGTCCCTACTGGCTCGGCGTCGAGGTCTTTACGGTCAGTCCGGCGCTGCGGGCGCAGTTGGGGTTGGCCGATCGGGAGGGGCTGGTCGTGGAAGCCATGCCGCCGGGCAGCCCCGCGGAAAAGGCCGGAGTGAAACTCTACGACGTGCTGGTCAAGGCCGGCGGCAAGAAAGTGGAAGACGTCGGCAACCTCGTGGCCGCCATGATGGAAGCCAAAGACGGCAAACTCACGCTGGAGGTGATCCGCGGCGGCAAGCCCCAGACCATCGTGGTCACGCTGGGGAAGCGGCCCAAGGGCTGGCTCAGCCAGCCGACGACGCCGGGTGATCCCGGGGACCTGGCGAAGCTGGTCGAGCGCTTGCGGCGCGAAGGGGGCGAAGGCCCCGTGCAGCTCCGCTTCTTCCGCCCCGGTGTGATCCTGCCGCCCCGCGCCCCGCTATTGCTCTACTCCAAACTGCCGGAGAACACCAGCGTGGCAATTACCCGCGAAGGCGACAAGCCGGCCAAGATCGTGGTGAAGCAGGGCGAGCAGAAATGGGAGATTACGGAAAACGAGATCAACAAGCTTCCCGAGTCGCTCCGCCCCGCGGTCGAGCAGATGCTGGGCCACGGCGACATGACCTTTGCCGCGCCGGGCGTGCCGATGATCGGCGAGGAGCGGCCGGAGGCCCGCCTGGAGAAACGGCTGGACGAACTGAGCCGCCAGGTGGATCAACTCCGCAAGGCGCTGGAGCAGAGCCGCGGGGCGCCGCCGCGTGGGGCGGCCCCGCCGGCCAGCCCGCCGCCGCCACCACCCCAAGGCGGCGGCGACCCACCGCCCTTGCCGGACGAGCCGGGACCCATCTGAAAACATCGTTGAAAATCCTTCCGCTGCAGGTCCCCACTGCGGCTCCCTTGTGGGGGGCGGGTCCAAAGCGACGGACCCGCCCCTTTTTTTATGCGCCAGTTGGCCTATAATGGCGCCCTGGCGGCCGTGCGTGCCACGGCTGGGTCAGCCGTGCCGCCAAGGACGAGGTGTGCTCGACTTCAACACGGCTGACACAGCCGTGGCACACGCCTCCTGTCCCCCAACGATCCCGGCAGCAACAAAACCCATGGGCGATCCCTTCGATCCCTATCGCGAGGCCCTGGTCGTGGAAACGGCCACCGTCTGGCCGGAAGAGTTCCACCACCTCGGCCCCGACCAGCGCGCGGCGATCCAGCGCCGGCTGCACGCCGATCCCGCCGCCGCGGCCGAAATCGAATACCTCCGCCTCGCCACGGGCTTCTGCCGGCGGATCACCGTGACCGCGGCCGACCTCCAGCGCCTCAGTCCAGGCTAGGAATTGCCGTGTCCTCCGCTACGCAGACCGTCCGCGTCGATCTGGCCGAGCGCGGCTACGACATCGAAATCGGCTCGGGTAATCTCCCCCAAGCTGGCCCCTTCCTCACGGACCGCGGCAAGGTGTCGCACGCCGTCCTCATCACCGACGAGAACGTCCAGGAGCCGCACGCCCTCCGCGTGGCCGAGAGCCTCTCCGGCCGGAAGGTCGCGGTGGACCTCGTGGCGGTCAAGCCGGGCGAACCGTCGAAGTCGATCGACGTGGCCGCCAGCTTGTGGGAGGGCATGCTCCAGCTCAACGCCGATCGCCGCACGGTGGTCGTCGCCGTCGGCGGCGGCGTGGTCGGCGACCTGGCCGGCTTCATCGCCGCCACCTTCGCCCGCGGCTTGCGATTCCTGCAGATCCCCACCACGCTCTTGGCCCAGGTCGATAGTTCCGTCGGCGGCAAGGTCGGCATCAATCTGCCCGCGGCCAAGAACATGGTCGGGGCCTTCCACCAGCCGCTGGGCGTGCTGATCGATACCGCCACGCTGGAGACTCTGCCGCCCCGCGAGTACGTGGCCGGCCTGGGCGAGGTGGTCAAATACGGCGTGATCGTCGACGCCGAACTGTTCGACTACCTCGAAGCCCACGTTGCCGAACTGCTCGCGCGCGAGCAGTCGGTCCTGGCCCACGTGATCGCCGCGTGCTGCCGGTTGAAGGCCGGCGTGGTGGGCCGCGACGAGCGCGAAGAGACGGGCCAGCGGGCGGTGCTCAACTACGGCCACAGCTTCGCCCACGCCCTGGAGAGCCTCTGCGGCTACGGCCAGCTCCTCCACGGCGAGGCGGTGGCCATCGGCATGGAGTGTGCCGCCCGGCTGGCCGAGCAGACGGGCCGCGTCGATGCGTCGTTTGCTGATCGGCAGCGGGCGCTGCTCGTGGCCCTCGGCCTGCCGGTGCGGTTGCCCAAGCTCGACCGTCAGAAGATCGTCTCCGCGATGATGCACGACAAGAAGGTGCAGCACGGGCATTTGCGGCTGGTATTGCCCGACCGGCTGGGCCACGTGGAGTTGGTCGAAGATGTTCCCGCCGCGGAGGTCCGCAAGGCCCTGGAGCCGTAGCCGCGAGGAATACCATCCGCAGATTTCCGCGGAGGAGAGGACGGCGATAACGAAGGATGAGCGATCGACGACTACTCTCGTGACCGCTTCTTCCTTCTGCGAAAATCTGCGAAATCTGCGGATAGTCTATCTGGATTGGAGAAACGTGATGGCCGAAGCCGAAAACTCCGGTGCCGCCGAGCCTGCCGACGACGAGTTGCTAGACACCTTGCGGCTGGTGTTGGTCGAGGGCGTCGGACCGCGGACGCGGCAGGGCCTCATGCGAAAGTTCGGCTCGGCGCGGGCCGTGCTGGCGGCCGCCGGCAGCGAGTTGCGCGCCGTCGAGGGCGTCGGTCCCAAGCTGATGGAAAAGATCCTCGCCGCCGGAGAGGCCATCGACGTCGAAGAGGAACTCGCGCTCTGCCGCCGCCACGGCATCGACATCCTCATCGAGTCCGACCCACGCTATCCGCGGATGCTGCGCGAGATCCACGATCCGCCGGGGGTGCTGTTTGTCCGCGGGAAATTGGCCCCCCAGGACGCCCTGGCCGTGGGCATCGTCGGCACGCGTCATGCGACGCAGTATGGGCTGCGACAGGCGGAACGGCTCTCCGGCAGCCTCGCGCGGGCCGGGCTGACGATCGTCAGCGGCCTGGCCCGCGGCATCGACGCGGCGGCCCATCGCGGGGCGCTTCAGGCCGGGGGGCGGACGATCGGCGTGCTGGCCAGCGGCGTGCTGAACATCTATCCGCCGGAGCACGACAAGCTGGCCGCCGAGGTGGCCGCCTGCGGGGCGCTACTGAGCGAGCAGCCTGCCCGCTCGGCCCCGCTGGCCGGGACCTTCCCCCAGCGGAACCGCTTGATCAGCGGCCTGTCGCTGGGGGTGATCGTGGTGGAGGCGGCCGAGCGGAGCGGCGCGCTCATCACCGCCCGGCACGCCATGGAGCAGGGCCGCGAGGTCTTCGCGGTGCCGGGCAACGCCGACAGCCGCGCGTCGCGCGGCTGCCACCGGCTGATCCGCGACGGCGCCAAGCTGATCGAAACGGCTGACGACGTGCTGGAGGAGCTCGGCCCGCTGGTCGAGGCGGCCCCCGGCGGCGACGGCCAAGTGGTCCATCATCCGGCCGAGTTGCTCCTGAACGAGACCGAGCGGCAGGTGCTCGCCGCCGTCGCCTCCGAGCCGACGTCGATCGACCAGGTGGTCGTTGCCGCCGGCCTGCCGGTGGCCAGCGTGCTCTCTACGCTCAGCGTGCTGGAGATCCGCCGCCTGGTTCGCCGCCTCAGCGGCTCGACGGTGGTGCGGCTGTGAGGGGAAGGCGTGACGGTCCGTTGCACATGGGAAATGGATAGGCCGGCCCGATTTTCCGGGACAACGCCTGGGGAAGCTAAGGCAGGCGGCGAAATCTTGGCATCTGGTCGGTGTTGCGCCGCTGGGCCTCGGCCGCTTGACGAGCCGCCTGGATCGCCGGCAACATCAGGGCGATGACGATCTTGCTGTCGACCCCACTGACCCGCGCGCTGACGGTGTTTCCTGAATGGCTGACCTTGACCGACTCGATAATCTTCTTGGCCTCAGCGGGAATGCGGTCGGCTTGACCGGCCATTGCCACGAGTCCGTTGAGTACCTTGTCGATGGTCTCGGCGGTCTTCGCCTGCTTGCAGGTTACCGTCAAGTTGGCAGCGAGATCGCCGGCAATGTCGGCGGAGAATCTGACCGTCTCGATGTCCTTCATGGTCTCCGCCGATATGGGCAGATTGTGGAGTTCCGGGAGAAGGCTTTCCGGCACGATCGAGGCCCCGTAGACGGTTGGGGAGCCCGCCGCCGCTTGCTTGATCGCATCCTCCAAACCGGCGGGCAGGTGCTTGGGCCCAGCCTTGCGACCCACAACATACTGCAGCATGTTGGCGTGTCCGACAATGAGCGTCCATTTGTCGGCGATGTATAGGGCGGGCTCGCCTGGCTCGGTGTAAATCGTCAGCCCCCCTACCGATTCCTTCTTAAAGTTCCCAGGGACCATGTCCGGCGTGTAGGGCGTCTTCAGTTCGATCACCATCACCATGCCGGGTTCCAGGCCGCGTGTCCCCATGTACGCTTCGAAATTATATCCATAGTTGGGCAGCGCCACTTAGCGTGATGATAGCATGGACAAGTGCTGTTGTGTACTGGCTTTAGGAGCGGGCCGCGGAATTGCGGTTCCCATGGGGGCAAAAAAAGACGATCCTCCGCGTGTGTATA
>JBKQVT010000130.1:0-55289 GCA_052139835.1 Thermoguttaceae bacterium | reverse complement strand
GAGTGACCCCGACGGGATTTGAACCCGTGTTCCAGGCTTGAAAGGCCTGTGTCCTAACCTGGTTAGACGACGGGGCCGAAGCAGACTCCCCTGTATATCCGCCTGGGGGGGCTGTCGTCAAGGGTGGGCAGGCGGCCCGGCGCACGAAACCACACCTGCGGAGAAGCGAGAGGAGGAAGAAGGGGAGTCAAGAGATTCTCGGGAGTCCCCGAGGCGGCTGGGCGATCCCCTCACCCCGACCCTCTCCCGGAGGGAGAGGGGGATGACTGCCCGAGGCGTCTACGGGGTCTCGCCGCTGGGGCCGGAGGCGTCCGTCTTGGTGGCCGCCTTATCCCCGGCCGCGGCCTCGCCGCGGTGGATCGCATCGAATACCTCGCGGCGGTGGACCGGCACTTCCTTCGGGGCCTCGACCCCCAGGCGGACCTTGTCCCCCCGGATCTCGACGACCACGATGGTAATGTCATCGTTGATGACAATACTCTCGTTTTTCTTTCGGGATAACACTAACATCGGTTCGTTCCTTCGCCCTCTTGCCAGAGCTCCCTAAGGTGACTGCCCTTGCAGAAGTCGCCGGCGTGTACAAAAAAGTACACCCCCATCAATGTACGATACGCCGCGGTTACGCGAAGTCAAGTCTTTACAAGGCCGAAATGTCTCTGACAGGCGAATTTTTCACCTCTATTGGCACACCGTTAGTACGCGCGGGCCAGTCGTTTTGTTCACCCTCGGTCTTTGGCGATGGGCCTGGCGTTGCAATTTGTTTCACCGTAATACTTTACGTCACCGCCAAAGGTGGCAGAACCCCTTCTGCCACCCCCCAACCCACTGGACGTGACCGATGGGCTTGGGCAGCGAGACTCCGGTGTCTTTACCTTCCCCCTTCCGCCTTCCGCCCTCCCCCTTTTTTCTCCCGGCCATTGTGGAGGACGCCGTCGCTCGTATAATTGAGTTTTCGCGCCTCGCCTCGATCCGTCTTCTCACGCAAGAGCGAGGACGGAGTCGTCGGGATAGAAGAAGTATGCGCTCCTGGTTTGGCAACATCTTCACCGCCGTGGCCACCGTGATCCAAGCGCTGTGGGTCACGATGCGTTACTGGGTCATCACCTACGATCCCCGCCGCCGCACCTTCACCGAGCAGTACGAGTTTCCCGAGTTGCCCTTGAAGGTCGCGGCCCGCTATCGCGGCTTCCACCGCTTCGATTTGACCACGTGCATCGCCTGCGATGCCTGCGCGCGGGCCTGCCCGGCCAATTGCATCTACATCGGCAAGCAGCGGGTGGCGGGGCGCAAGGGCTTTCAGGTCACCAGTTTCACGATCGACTACGGGAAGTGCCTGTTCTGTGCGTTGTGCATCGACCCATGTCCGGTGGACTGCATTTTCATGGGCTCGTCGCACGACCTGAGTTGTTACCGCCGCGAGGGGTGCCTGGTCGATTTTTCCCGGCTCCCGGTGGAGATTGCCTGGGGCCGGGCCACGCTCGATCCGCTGGCGGTGGCCAGGTCGAAGTCGGTTCAACGGCCGGTGCATGGAGGTCCGAACGCATGACTGCCAGCGATACCAAGCGAAGCCGCCCCGGACGAGGCAAGGTCTACACCGTGGCGGAAGCCAATGCCTCGCTCCCCCTGGTTCGCGCGATTGTCGGCGACCTGGTGAAGCTCTCCCGCGACGTGACCGAGCGCCGCCACCGCCTGTCGCTGTTGCACGGCAGAGCGAACCGCCGCGACCCCTATCAGGAAGAACTGGTCCAGATCGAAGAGGAGTTGCAGAAGGACGGGCGGCGGCTGCGGGAATACGTCGACGAGCTGCGGGACTTGGGGATCGAGCCGGCCAACGGCACCGAAGGATTGGTGGACTTCCCCGCCCTGGTGGACGGCCGCAAGGTGTTCCTTTGCTGGAAGCTGGGCGAGCCGGAGGTCCGTTTCTGGCACGAGCCGAATGCCGGCTATCGGCAGCGTCATCCCTTGCAGGGCCAGAACGCCAACCCGGCGTGAAGCGGCAGGAGTCTCCCCTCGCCCTTCGGGAGAGGGGTAGGGGGTGAGGGCGGCTTCGCCGGACGCCTTAAACGCAAACGCTCTCACCCTAACCCTCTCCCGGAGGGAGAGGGGACCAAAGGCTCTCACCTAGCCCTCTCCGGGCACCAACCGAAGGTTGGTCGGGAGAGGGGACCCGGTGTGTTGCGGAATCGGGTGGCGGCCGGTAAAATGTGAGGTTTTTCCGGGGAGAGCTTTCTTGCCCGGAAGAGGGAACGGTCGTTGCCGCGATGACGCCCACGTCGATTGTCGCCTACCTGACGCTGTTTGCCGCTGCGGCGTTCTTGTTTGGCCTGGTCTCCCTGCTGCTGGGCAGGCTGTTGCGGACGCAGGCGCCCAGCGTGGCGAAGCTGGAGCCTTATGAGTGCGGCGAGCCGGCGGTGGGCTCGACGGCGGTGCGGTTCGACCTGCGTTTCTACGTGGTGGCCTTGGTGTTCCTCATCTTCGAGGTCGAGGTGGCGTTGTTCTTCCCGCCGGCGACGATTTTCGGCAAGGCCGTCCAATTGACCGACCCGCAAGTTTCCTCCGCGAAGGCCGCCGAAGTGTGCGGGGAACTCGGCGTCACCAAGGGATCGTGGGGTTCTCAGCAGATGTATCCCGGCCGGGAAGAGGCGGCGCGGGACGGGCGGCAGTTGGCGCTGGCGGCGATGGCCGACCTGGGGGTGTTTTTCGCCGTCATCCTCCTGGGCTTCGCCTACGTGTGGCGGCAGGGTGATTTGAACTGGGTCCGGGCCACGGGCGGGCAAGGCGTCGCCGAGCGGAATGAGACCAACTGGAGGGTCGTGTCGACGTGATGCAGATCCGCGAGATTCACCAGCGATTGGCCGCGCAATTCGGTCCCGCCGTCACCGGCGCGAACGTCGAGGCGGCGGACCCGTGGATCGAGGTCGCGGCGGCCTCGCTCGCGGAGGTGTGCCGCTGGCTGCGCGACGAGCCGGAGCTGCGGTTCGACATGCTGCACTGCATCAGCGGCATCGACTACTTCGAGCCGGACGCGAAGAAGGCGGCGGCCGCCGGCTGGCAGCCGCACGTCGAAGTGGTCTATCACCTCTCCAGTTTCGTCCATCGGCATCGGCTGGTGTTGAAGGTCATGCTGCCACGGTGGCAGGATGACGTGGAGGGCCGACTGCCCGAAGTGCCCAGCGTCAGCCACGTCTGGAGCACGGCCGATTGGCACGAGCGCGAGGTGTTCGACCTGTCGGGAATCTTGTTCACCGGCCGTGCCGAGCTGAGGCGCATCCTCTTGCCCGACGACTGGGTCGGCCATCCGCTGCGCAAAGATTACCAGCCACCCGCCGAATACCACGGGATTCCCAGGAGATAGTGCGATGGCCCCTCCGCGCGTGGATCCCGATCTGGTCGAAGTGGACCTGCGCAGCGACGAGATGCTGGTGAACATGGGTCCGCAGCATCCCAGCACGCACGGCGTGTTGCGGCTGGTGTTGCGGACCGACGGCGAGGTGGTCAGCGAGGTGACGCCGCACATCGGCTACCTGCACCGCTGCGGGGAGAAGATCGGCGAGAACCTCACGCCCCGGCAGTACATCCCCTACACCGACCGCTTCGATTACCTGGCCGCGATGAACATGAACCTGGGCTGGTCGCTGGTGGTCGAGAAGCTCTTGGGTTGCGAGGTGACGGAGAAGGCCCGGCACCTGCGGGTGATCGCCTGCGAGCTGAGCCGCATCGCCAGCCACCTAGTGGCGGCCTGCTGCTACGGGCTGGACCTGGGGAGTTTCACCCCGTTCACCTGGGCGTTCCGCGAGCGGGAGAAGATACTGAACCTCTTCGAGGAACTCTGCGGCGCGCGGCTGACCTACAGCTACATCACCCCCGGCGGGGTCACGGCCGATCTGCCCCCCGGCTGGCTCGAGCGCTGCGAGGCCTTTCTCGAGCAGTTCGGGCCGGTGATCGACGAGTTGCACGCGCTGCTGACGAGCAACGCGATCTTCGTGCGCCGCACGGCGGGCATTGGCGTGCTCGCGCCGGAGATGGCGGTCGATTACGGCTGCACCGGCCCGGTGCTGCGGGGTAGCGGCGTGGATTGGGACCTCCGCCGTGACGGCGAGCCCCGCTGCCGGCAGATGTACGAGGGCTACCAGTTCGAGGTGATCGCCCAAGTGAACGGCCGCTACCCGCAGGATTATCCCTATCCGCCGGTGCCGCCACAATGTGTGCTGGGCGACTGCTGGCACCGCTTCTACGTGCGAATGCTGGAAGTAGTGCAATCGGTGAAGCTGGTGCGGCAGGGGATGGACCAGTATCGCCGCGCGGCGGGCGGCTGCGGCGAGCCGATCAAGCTGCGGCAGAAACTCCCCAAGGGCGAGGCCTATCTGGAGACCGAGGCCCCCAAGGGGCAGATGGGCTTCATGATCGTCGCCGACGGCTCGCCGGTGCCCTGGCGGGTGCGGGTGCGGAGCAGCAGCTTCTGCAATCTTTCCGTCACACCCGAGCTGTGCCGCGGCTGCCTCATCGCCGACGTGCCCGCGGTCGTGGGCTCCTTGGACCTGGTGCTGGGGGAGATCGACCGATGAAGTACACCAGCATCCCGGAATTCATCATCAGCCTCCTTCAGAACTATGGTCTGGACTCGCATTGGATTGCCCAACTCGTCTACGTGCTCTTTGCCCTGGTCGAGGTGGCGGCGGTGTTGACGATTGTCATGGTCTCGGTGGCGATCTTCATCTGGATGGAGCGGAAGGTGGCGGCGCGGATCCAGGACCGGCTGGGGCCCACGCGGGTGGGCGGGCGGTTCGGCTGGCTGCAATCGCCCGCCGACGGCCTGAAACTCCTCTGCAAGGAAGACATCATCCCCGCCGGGGCCGACCGGCTGCTGTTCCGCCTGGCGCCCTACGTGAGCTTCGCCGCCGCCTTCAGCGTCTTTCTGGCCATCCCCGTGGCCAGCGGCTGGGTGGCGGTGCGGCTGGACACGGCGGTCTTCTTCGTGCTGGCGGTGGCCGGGCTGGAGGTCTTCGGCGTCCTGCTGGGCGGCTACTCGTCGGGCTCGAAATGGTCGCTCTACGGGGCGATGCGCGAGGCCGCCCAAGTGGTCAGCTACGAAATCCCCCTGGGCATGTGCGTGGTCGTGCCGGTGCTGCTGGCCGGCACCATGGACCTGGTGGCCATCGGCGACGCCCAGGCCGGCTGGGCGAACCACTGGTATCTGCTGCACGATCCCTTCACCTTCGTCACGTTTTGGATTTACATCACTTGCGCCACGGCGGGCACCAACCGCGCCCCGTTCGATCTGCCCGAGGCCGAGAGCGAGCTGGTGGCCGGCTTCATGACCGAATACTCCGGCTTCCGCTGGTCGATCTTCATGATGGCCGAATACACGGCGATGTTTGTCGTCACCGCCCTGGGCGCCATTTTGTTCCTGGGCGGCTGGAACGGACCGGTGCCGGTGGCGCAACTGCTGGGGCTGGTCCCCGGTGACGCCACCCCGCCCAACCTCGCCCTGGCCATGACCTGCGCAGCCAACCTGCTGGGGCTGGCCAATCTCCTGGTGAAGGTCTACGTGGGCGTGATGTTCATGATGTGGCTCCGCTGGACGCTGCCGCGGCTGCGGATCGACCAGGTGATGACCACCTGCCTGAAATACTGCGTGCCGCTGGCCTCGATCATGCTTGCCGGCGTCATGCTCTGGATGTTCTTCTTTCCCGGCGGCCTTTGCAGTTGGGTTTTCGGTTGGGTCAGGATGTGACGATGGAAGCAATCCACTGGCACAGTTTCTTCTTCCTGCTCTTTGCCCTGGTGGCCTGCGCAGGGGCCGTCGCCGTGGTGGCCTCCGCCAACATCGTGCGGATGGCCGTCTACCTGGTGGTCTCGCTCTCGGCGGTGGCCGGGCTGTTCTTCCTGGCCGGGGCCGATTTCCTCGGCGCCATGCAACTGATGGTCTACGTCGGCGGCACGCTGGTCCTGCTGGTCTTCGGCGTCATGCTCACCGCCCGCGGACCGCTGGTCTCCTTGCGCACCATCGCCCGGCAGTGGTTGATGGCGTTGCTCATCGGCGGCGCGCTGGCGGCCGTGCTGCTGCAGACGGTGCTGGGCGTGCCGTCCTGGGGCGGCTGCGGCAGCCAGCAGACCGCCGCCCAACTCGAGGCGACGCCCCACACCGCCACGCCGCTGGGCCTGGGCCTGATGGGCGTGCGGACGGATCGTCCCGGAACGTCCGGCTACCTGCTGCCCTTCGAAATCATCTCCGTCCACCTGCTGGTCGTGTTGATCGGGGCGGCCTATCTCGCCCGCGCCAAACGCAGCAAGACTGAACTCGCCGACGACGAAGCCCAGTCCCCCAGTCCCCAGCCCCTAGCCCCCAGCCCCTCCCCATGAACCTCCTCACGCAACCCATCGGCCTGTCGCATTACCTCTTCGTCGCCACGGTACTGTTTGTGTGCGGCGTGGTCTGCATGGCAGTGAAGCGGAACGCCGTGGGCGTGTTGATGGGCGTCGAGTTGGTGCTCAACGGGGCCAACCTCAACTTCGTGGCCTTCGGCGCCCCCTTCCTTTGTGGCAAGGGGGATGCGTCCCTCGGGCTGGACGGGCAGTTGATCGCCTTGTTTGTCATCGTGCTGGCGGCGGCCGAAGCGGCCGTGGCGCTGGCCATCGCCTTGTGTTTTTACAACAGCCACGCCACGATCGACGTCGACCGCGGCGAAGAACTTAAAGGATAACAACCAAGTCCCCTCTCCCTCCGGGAGAGGGTTAGGGTGAGGGCACATCGCCGTTGGCAGGAAGCCCTCACCCCGGCCCTCTCCCGGAGGGAGAGGGGGACCAATATCATGGATTTTTCAACCCTGCTGCCGAAACTCCTGGGACTAGCCTGGCTGCTGCCGCTGGCCTCCTTCGCGCTGATCGTCTTCTGGGGACGGCGCATGGGCAAAGGCGGCAAGTGCGCCGGCTACCTGGCCACGCTGGCCATCGGCTGCTCGACCGTGCTGTCGTTTGCGGCCCTGATCGACTGGATTGGGCACAACCCGCTTCCTTCGCCGCACGAGGCGGCCCAACACGCCGCCGCGCTGCCGCCAGCCACGCTCAGCGGCGATTGGTACGTCCTGGGCCGCTTCGGCACGCTGCAATTGACCATCGGCTACTACATCGATGCCCTGACGGTGGCCATGTTTTGCATGGTCACGCTGGTGGCCACCTGCATCCACGTCTATTCGCTCGGCTACATGCACGAAGAGCTCGACGAGATGACCGACCCGCTGGTGACGCTCTCCGACGGCCGGCCGCTGCTTCGCGGCGGGCGGTTCCCCCGATTCTTCCAGTACCTCTCGCTGTTTTGCTTCAGCATGTTGGGGCTGGTGATCGCCGGCAACCTGGCCATGGTCTTCATGTTCTGGGAGTTGGTCGGCATCTGCTCGTATTTGTTGATCGGCTTCTACTACGAGCGAAGGAGCGCCTCCAACGCGGCCAACAAGGCGTTCATCGTCAACCGCATCGGCGATTTCGGCATGATCGTCGGCCTGATGGCGGTGTGGGCGGGCCTGGGGACGTTTTCCTTCGGCAATTACCGCGATGCGGCCGGCAAGGAGCAGGCCGGCGTTTTCAGCCAGGTGCGGCCCGCGGTGAATGAGTCGTCGCCCCGGGTGCCCGACGGCATGGTGCGGTTCGCCGCGCGGACGGAGACGGCGAAGGTAATCCAGGCAGCGCCGACGTTTATGGCGAAGGTAATCCAAACGGCGCCCGGGCGGCGAACGATCCTCGACGACGTTTTTGAGATGGCGATGAAGGCGAGGGTGTCTCGTTGGCGGAATCAGGGCTACTGGCTGCTGGTGGTGGCCGGGCTGGGGATCTTCTGCGGCTGCGTGGGCAAGAGCGCGCAGTTTCCCCTGCACGTCTGGCTGCCCGACGCCATGGAGGGCCCCACGCCGGTCAGCGCCCTGATCCACGCCGCCACGATGGTGGCCGCCGGCGTCTACCTGGTGGGCCGCTGCTATCCAATCTTCACGCCCGAAGTGCTCATGGTGATCGCCTACACGGGCGCGATCACTCTTTTCATCGCCGCCACCATCGCCATCACGGCCAGCGACATCAAGCGGGTGCTGGCCTACTCGACCGTCAGCCAGTTGGGCTACATGATGCTGGCCCTGGGCGTGGGCGGCTGGCTGGCCGGCCTGTTCCACCTCTTCACCCACGCCTGCTTCAAGGCCCTGCTGTTCCTCTGTAGCGGCTCGGTGATCCACGCCTGCGGCACCAACGAGATGCCGCAGATGGGCGGGCTGCGGAAGAAAATGCCCTGGACCGCCGGCACCATGCTCATCGGCTGCCTGGCGATTTCCGGGGCGGGCGTGCCGCTGCTGGTCGGCTTCAGCGGCTACTACTCGAAAGACCGCATCCTCGCCCAGGCGCTCTCCTTCGGCCACGCCAATCCGCTGCACGGCTGGATCTTCTGGGTGGCGCTGGTGGGGGCGGCCATGACCGCCTTCTACATGTTCCGCCTCTGGTACCTGACCTTCGCCGGCCAGCCCCGCGACGAGCACGTCTATCATCACGCCCACGAGTCGCCCTGGACGATGGTCGGGCCGCTGGTGGTGCTGGCCGTGCTGGCGGTCTTTGCCGGCGGGAACCTCTTGGCGACGAACCTCGGCCTGGAGCCGCTGCTGGAGCAGGCCCGCCCGGCGGGCATCGCCGACGGGGCCTCGGCCGGCTGGCAATCGCCGCCAGTGGTCCATCCCGCGGAACACCTCAGCCACGAGGCCCTGATCGAGATTCCCGCTTCGCTGCTGGCCTTCGTCTTCGCCCTGGGCGGGTTCCTCTTGGCCACGGCGATCTACGGCCTGCAAGCGGTCCATGCCGATCGGCTCCGCTGGCGGTTCCGCTTGATCTATTCGTTTCTGATTCACAAGTGGTGGTTCGACGAGCTTTATGCGCTGCTGCTGGTGCAGCCGACGCTGGCGCTTTCGCGGGCCGTGGCGGTGTTGGACAGCAAGGGGATCGACTGGCTGGCCGACGGCGCCGCCCGGCTCGTGGCGGGGGTCGCCACCTTGGATGACTGGATCGACCGGCTCTTCGTCGACGGCCTGGTCAACCTGACCGCCCGCGGGACTTATGCCGTCGGCGTGCGGCTCCGCGCCGTGCAGACCGGCAACGTGCGGCAGTACGTCATGCTCCTTGCCTTGGGCACGGTGGTGCTGTTCGTACTGGCCAGCTTCTTGTGGAGCTAACAGGCTCAATGCAAAATGGAAAATGTAAAGTGCAAAATGCAAAACGGGGAAGGCTTTCAAGGTCGTTCCTGCTGCGGTCTCGTACTTTACATTTTACATTTTGCATTTTGCAGTTTGCATTGGACGAATACGCGCGCAAGTCGCGCAGAAACCTCAGTCTGAGACCTTCAATCCCATGTCCGGAATAACTCTTTCCGCCCTGATCCCTTCCCTGGTCATTTTTTTGCCGGCCGTGGCCGCGCTGGTCCTGTGCTTCATGCCGCGACGGCACGAGGACTCGATCAAACAGCTCTCCCTGGTCACGACGGGAATCGTCTTTCTGCTGACGGTCTGGATGGCCGTTCCCAGCGGTTGGCTCCATAATTCGCCGGGGTTCGACCTGGGCAAGGCCGACATGCAGCACGTCGTCTCGGCCTCGTGGATCCCGGCCTTCAACATCCACTACCTGGTCGGCCTCGACGGCATCAGCTTTCCGCTGGTCATCCTCACCTCCTTCCTGAGCATGTTGGCCATGGCGGCCAGTTGGAACATCGCCAAGCACGTCAAGGGCTATTGCATCCTCTTCCTCCTCTTGGAAACGGGCATGTTGGGCGTCTTCATGGCCCTGGACTTCTTCCTCTTCTACGTGTTCTGGGAAGTGATGCTGCTGCCCATGTATTTCCTCATCGGCATCTGGGGCGGCCCGCGGCGCGAGTACGCCGCCATCAAGTTCTTCCTCTTCACCTTGGTCGGCAGCGTATTGATGCTCATCGCGCTTTTGATGCTCTACTTCGCCAGCGACCTGAACCTGCTGACGCACAAGGATCGCGTCGCCTGTCACGCGGAGGAATCGACCGTCAGCGAAACTGGCGTTGTTGCCGGCGGCGGCGCTGCCAAAGGGGACAGTCCCCTTTTCGTCCAACGAAAAGTGGGACAGTCCCCGGCCCCGCCGGCCCACACCTTCAACATCCTCGCCCTGACGGCCCTGGGCCAGCGGGAGCATTCGCCCTTCAGCGCGCCGCTGCTGTGGGGCCAGTCGACGCAGTTCTGGGCCTTTCTGCTGCTGTTCATCGGTTTTGTCATCAAGCTGCCGGCGGTGCCGGTCCACACCTGGCTGCCCGACGCCCACGTCGAGGCCCCCACGCCCATCTCGATGATCCTGGCCGGGGTGCTGTTGAAGATGGGCGGCTACGGCATCTTGCGCATCTGCTATCCGATCTGCCCGGCCGCGGCCTACAGCCTCGCCTGGCTGGTCTGCGGCGTGGGCGTGCTGAGCATGGTCTACGGGGCCCTGGCCGCCATGGCCCAAAAGGATTTCAAGCGCCTGGTCGCCTACAGTTCCGTCAGCCACATGGGCTACGTGCTCTTGGGCATCGGCGTGTGGAGCGCCGTGGCCGGCAACCTCTATGCTTCGGACGCCTGGAAGATGGGACTGAGCGGCGCCATGTTCCAGATGATCGCCCACGGCATCAGCTCGGCTGGCATGTTCTTCCTGGTGGGCGTTCTTTACGACCGCGTGCATCACCGCGACATCGACCGCTTCGGCGGACTGTTTCCGCGGATGCCGGTGTTCGCCGGCATCTCGACGGTCATCTTCTTCGCCGCCCTGGGGCTGCCGGGGCTGTGCGGTTTCATCGGCGAATTCCTCGTCGTGCTTTCCTCCTGGAACTACAGCATGGTGCTGGCGGTCGTCGCCGCCTCGGTCGTCATCCTCACCGCCGGCTATATCCTCTGGACGATCCAGCGGGTCTACCTGGGACCGGAATACAAGGGCCCGCACGGCGAGGCCCTCACGCCCATGAACAAGCGCGAAATCGCCATCGCCGTGCCGCTGGTGGTGATGGCCTTCGTCCTGGGCATCTATCCCTGGGGGCTGTTGAGCTACACCACCCCCAGCACCGACAAGCTGGCCGATAATCTGACCGCCTGGACCCAGCGGGCCGACGCGGGCGCTGCGACATTGCATGGCACGATGCCCGGCTTGTCCAGCAGTGCGCCGTCCGCACGTGTGTACAGGCTACGCGCGACACTCGGCAAGGGCTATGAGCCGCCGCCCGGCATGCGAGAAGTCACCGTGCCGGACGAGACTGGGGCACGCGACCTTCCGCGCGAGTCGTACCAGATCCAAGGCGTCCAGACGGGGCCCGGCGGGTTCGTGCCCCAAGCCACTCCGCCCGTTTCCCGCGACGTGAAGGAAACCCCGAAACCGTGAGCTTCCACGACATCCTCCAGCACGCCTTGAACCAGCCGCTCCGCGATTCGCTCTGGGCGTTTCGACCGGAGTTGGCGCTCTGCGCCGGGATGGTGCTCATCCTGCTGGCCAGGATGGCGGCGCCGCGGTGGCGGGCCGGCCCCTATTACGTCATGCTCCTGGCCGCCGCGGCGGCGCTGGCGCTGGTCTTGCCGGCCGCCGGCTTCCTGCACGGCACGTTCGGCGGCATGACCCTCAAAGGCATCGCGGTCCGCGGACCGGCGCCTCTCTTCACCGGCCTGCTGGTCCAAGACAGCTTCTCGGTCGCCCTGCGGATGCTCTTGCTGGGGTTTCTGCTCGTGTTTACCCTGATGACGCGGATCTCCGGCGTGCCCCGCCCCGAGCAGGCCGCCGAGTTCTACGTGATGGTGCTGGGGGCCACGCTGGGCATGTGCCTGATGGTCGCGGCCAACCACGCCCTGATCATCCTGCTGGGGATCGAGATGGCCAGCGTGCCTTCCTACGTGCTTGCGGGCGTCCTGCGGCACCGGAGGCGCAGCAGCGAAGCGGCCTTGAAATACGCGGTCTTCGGCGCGGGGGCCGCCGGCGTGATGCTCTTCGGCATCAGCCTGCTGGTCGGAGTGCTCGGCACGGCCCAGCTTCCCGCCATGGCCGCCGCTGTGCTCGGCGAGGGGGCCAAGCCCGGCCACGCCGGCGTGCTGGTCCTCGGCGGGCTGATGCTCATGGTGGGCTTGGGATTCAAGATCTCGGCCGTGCCCTTCCATTTCTGGGCGCCGGACGTGTTCGAGGGCGCGCCGGCGGAAGTGGGCGCCTTCCTCTCGGTGGCCTCGAAGGCCGCGGCCCTCGGCCTGCTCGTGCGCCTGTCCATGACCTTCGCCGCCGCCTCGCCGCCGGCCGCCCTCTATATCGGCGGCCTGGTGGGCCTCTTGGCTGCAGTGACCTGCACCTTCGGCAACCTGGCCGCCTACGGCCAGACGAACATGAAGCGGCTGCTGGCCTACTCGACCATCGCCCATGCCGGCTACATGATGATGCCCGTGGCCGCCGCCGTCACCCTGGCCGGGCGTCACGACGCCGCCGGCGCGCAGCACGCCGTGGCCGCGGTGCTCATCTACCTGGGCATCTACCTCTTCATGAACCTCGGCGCCTTCGCCGCCGTCGCCTTCCTCCGCAACGAACTCCACAGCGAAGCGATCGACGACTACGCCGGCCTGATGCGCCGCTCGCCGGGCCTGGCCGTCTGCATGGCGATCATCCTTTTCAGCCTGGTGGGGCTGCCGCCGCTGGCCGGCTTCATCGCCAAGTTCGCCGCCTTCGCCGCCTTGCTGGATGCCCGGCTGCTGGCCCTGCTGGCCATCGGCGGACTGAACACGGTGCTGAGCCTGTTCTACTATCTCCGCGTGGTGCGGGTGATGGTGCTGGCGGGCGAGCCCGCCGACCGCCCGGCCCCCACCATCCCCTTGCTCTCGCCGCCGGGGGCCTATGTGGCCGTGCTGACGGCCTTCCTGATCGTGCTCTTCGTCGGCTGGGGTGGCCTCTCGGCCTGGGCCAACGTGGCGGCCTGGTCCTTCATGCGTTGAGGAAGACATGACCGCGGCAAATCATCTCAAGCTCCACAACCCGATCCATGCCGAGCCCGCCGCGGTGCTCACGCGGTTGCTGCGGATCCTCTGCCGCTCGCTGCCGATGTACCTCCGCGACGCCCGGCCGTGGAGCGCGGTCGAAGGCGACCCGGCGCTGGCGGCCCTGGCCGCCCTGGTGGCCGACCAGGAGCGCTTCGCCTGCCGGACTGCCCAGGCCATCCTCGACCTGGGTGGCCAGCCGGAGCCGGGGCCTTTCCCTATGGAATTTGCCAGCATCAACGACGCCAGCCTGGACTATCTGCTCGGGCAGGTGATCGAGAGTCTGCACCGCGACCTGCCGCGGATCGAGCGCTGCGCCGCCGAGCTGGCCGACTTTCCCGCCCTCTGCGCCCTGGCCGAGGAAGCGCTGGGCAACGCCCAGGCGCACCTCGACATCTTGGAAAGGATCGTCGCCCAGCGCGGAGGGCAGGCAGGGGATTAGCGCGCCGCGGGGCTTATCCCCGCGGTTGCGCCGCGCCGCGTTCTTGCCCCGCGTCTCGGCGTGAGAATCCTCTCCTCGCCGCCCTTGACACATACGCAAATTGCGTACGTGAGTACGCGATTTGCGTAGCCCGTAGCCCTATTCGACCGCCTTGCCGCTGAACCGCCACTGCCAATGCAGCCGATAGCCCGCCCAGCGGACCACCAAGAGCGACGGGACCAGCCAAGCGGCCATGATGCCGAGATAAATAGCACGGGCCCACCACGGCTGTTCGAGTTCGTCGCGAAGTAATACGGCGCCGGCCCCGATCGCCAACGGCAGCAGGGCAAGGCGCGCCATGAGCCGCTCCCGGCCGAGCGCCGCCCACAAGCACGCCGCAGCGACCAAGGGAAGGCTTGCAAGGGCCGCAACCAGCCCTACATCGGTGAAGTCGATGACGTGCCACTCTTTTGAGCCAAGAAATCGTGCCGCACTGAGAACGACCGCCAGCGCCGTCGTCCAAAGAAGAATGTCCCGGATGAAAAACTGCGATCGCGGCCGGCCGGGGACCGCTCGCGCCGGCCGCGTCAGTTCCAGCCCCGACAGACGGGCAAGCAGGAGCGAGGTGCCCAAGAACACCATGGTGCAGATCGTGGTCCCCATGAATTCGCCGGCCCCCAAGTACGCGAAGCCCGGGTCGTTTGGCTTGAAGCACGCCATGTAAGCAACGATGCCGGCCGCCGCCAAGATCACCCGCAACCAGGTTCCCCTCCCCCCAAGGGCAATCCATACTGCTAGGAGGGCGCCTTGGCTTGGACCAAGCATGAGGATCGGAAGGTCCAGGGCATCGGACCATGCACTGTGGAACCACGGTCCAATCAACGTCAACAGTGCCAGGGCGTGCAACAGCAGATGAACGACCACCAGGCCGGGAATCACGAACCGCTTCATGCGCCCCCCCCATGGAAAGCGCTCCAATATTGCAGCCGCCCTCCCCAAGAGCAATTCTGGTGGGGCTCGGGACCCGGGCACCGTGCGAAGCATGGTCGCGCGTGGTGCCCCTCGACCCACCCTACCTTCCCTCTGCGTCTCTGCGTCTCCGCGCGAAAATCTTCTCTTCCGCTCATTGCGGCGGGGCGTGACGCCATTTCTCCCAATCCCGCACCACCGGCTTGTCGGGACCGGGAAAATCGTCGGGGACCTTCTGCGTCACCTTGCCGGTGGCCGCCCATTCGGCCCCGCGCTGCAAGGTGACGATGAAGGCGACGCTCAGACACTGCTGCGGGCCGTGGCCCATGATCGAATGGAAGACGCGGCCCTTGCCGTAGTCGATGGCCATCAGGGCCGGCTCGTTACGGCCGGTCCCGCTCGTCGACTTGGCGGAGAAGGCCGTCGCCAGCACGGTGAGGTTCTTGGCCGGCCCGCGGAGCTTGGCATAAAGCTCATCGGGGGCGTGGCGGAATTTCTCCGGCAGGCCCTTCATCACCGGGTGCTCGGGCGCGCGGACGACCAGTTGATAGGCGTGCTGGGCGCCGTGCTGGCCGCCGCCGCCGGGGCTGGTGTCGCGGATGATCTTGCCGTCCTGCCAATAGAGGAAGGGGCCGTTCTTCTCATTGCGGCCTTCCCAGCCGCCCACGCCGATCATCTCGTTGTAGGCCTTCCAATGGGCGAAGGCGTTGTCGGCGGCGTGGAAGACGACCAGGCCGCCGCCGCCGGCGACGTAAGCCTCGAAGGCCTTCTTCGTCGCGGCCGGCCACTCCTCGCCTTCGTAGTTCAGCACCACGACCTGGTAGTCGTTGAACTTCGGCTTGAAGTCCTTGGCCTTGCCGGGCAGGACCGTGGCCACCTCCACGGTGAACAGGCCGGTCTCCTCCAGGGCCCTCTTCACAATCGGCGAGGTCTTTCTCCATTCATGGAACGGGTTGGCTTGGCCATCGACCAAAAGCGCCTTCAGCGTCGGCGCAGCCGTCGCGGCGACGGTCAGGGCGGGCCAAAGCAACAAGGCGGCGAGCCAATGTTTCATAGACATGGAGGGGCTCCTTGGTTGTAAGAGGTCTTGGGTCTTAGGTCTTGGGACTTGGAACTAAGCCCCAAGACCCAAGGCCCAAGACCTGCCCCCAGTTTACCACGCCGCGGCGGGGAAGGGAATCATGCCTGCTCGCCGAGGACCGTGACCACCACGGTCCGCTGCCGGGGGCGGACGTCGCACTCCAGGTGGACGACCTGCTGCCACGTGCCCAGGACCAACTGGCCGTCGGCCACGGGCACGGCCAGCGAAGGGCCCAGCAGGGTGGCTTGCAGGTGGCTATGGCCGTTGCCGTCGTGCCAGGCCTGTTCGTGGCCGTACTGGCGGCTGGGCGGGATCAGGCGATCGAGCAGCTCGGGCAGGTCGCGTTGGAGCCCCGGCTCGAATTCGATGGCCCCCAGGGCGGCGGTGCTGCCGACGGCGAAGACCTGGGCCACGCCCGTGGTAATGCCCGAGCGGCTGACCACGCGGGCCACCTCCTCGGTGATGTCGCGCAGCGCGCCGTGGCCGCCGCTGGAAAAGGTGAACTGCTGCTGATGGACCATAGGGGCCTCCCCAGTTGTGCGGTCCCGCCGTGCGGCGGTAGAATACCGGGCCGCGGCGCGTTATATCGCCGCGGGAACCGAGCCTATTCTAGCGAAGTCCGTCCCACACAAGGAGTCCGTGCCATGAGATACCGCTTTCTTGCCGTCGCGTTGAGCATCGTCGTTGCCGGGGCGCTTCCCTGCCGGGCGTCGGAGGACGCCAAAAAGGACTTGCCGAAGACATCGCAGGCATGGACGCTCGACGAGGCGAGGCACGCGGTGCAGTTCGAGCCGGACGACGCCTATCTTCAGTACGTGGCCCTGCAACTAGCCTCCCAGGAGGCGAAAACGGCGGAGGTTACCGGCGAGATCGAGTCGCTCCACGGCCGCTGGTTTGGCCGGCCCGACAATCGGCAGCCCGACCTCTTCGACATGTTCACCGGGGCCCTGGCCGTCCAGGAGGGCCTGCAACTGGACGCCTTCCGGCAGCCCACGGGCCAGCCGGGCAACATGCTTCCCGGCACGTGGTCGGGCGACGTCGAGGTGTCCGGGCTGGCGGGCTCGCTCGTCCGCAGCCATCCCTGGGGCAAGATGCTGGCCGCCCAGACGCTGGCCGGCAAAAAGCCCGAGGTCTCGCCGCTTTCGCTCTGCGTGCCGGAAGATCAATACTTCGTCGAGTTCCGCTCGCTGAGCAAACTCCTCGAGGTCGCCGAGGCCGGCGACCTCTGGGGCGATCACCTCTTCATCCAGGGCGCCAAGACCGCCCAGTCGCAAGGCGCCAGCCAGCGCCTCAAGGACCAACTGGCCATGAAGACCGATCCGCTCTCGCGGCTGTTCTACGACACGGTGGTCGAGGAGGTGGCGCTGACGGGCAACGACCTCTACTTCCGCGAGGGGACCGACGTGACCATGCTCTTCACGCTCAAGCAACCGGAGGTCTTCCGGCTCCGCATGGACGGTTATCTCGACGAGGCGGCCAAGTCGCGGCCCGACGCCGTCCGCTCCACCGGCGTGATCCTGGGCGTGGACTACGTCGAAGTGGCCACACCGGACCGGGCCATCTCGGCGCTGTCGGCCTATCCGCGGCCCAACCTCCACGTCCGCAGCAATTCCAAGGCCGCGCTGGCCCGCGTGCTGGCCGCCATCGACGGCAAGCAGGACACGCCGCGCTTGGGCGAATCGACCGAATTCAAGTACATCCGCACCCTCATGCCGCGCGGCGACGCCCGCGAGGATGGGTTCGTCTACCTCTCCGACCCCTTCATTCGCCGCATCGTCGGACCGGAGCAGAAGCTGACCGAGGGCCGCCGCCTGATCTGCTACAACAACCTCCGCATGATCGGTCACGCGGCCATGCTCTACCGGACCCAATACGGCAAACAGGCCAAGTCGTTGGACGAGTTGGTCGAGGCCCGCTGCCTTCCCCCGTCCTTCGGCCGTGCCGGGGCGGCGGGCGGCAACGGCTTGCTGGTCTGTCCTGACGGCGGGACCTACGCGCTGTCCGACGACGGCACCACCGGCGTCTGCTCGCATCACGGCCACTGCCGGCAACTGGTCCCCTGCCTGGAGATTCCCGTGCGGCGCGTCACCGCGTGGGAAGCCAGCCAGTACAAGCAGTTTCTCGTGCAATACAACAACTACTGGCGGAGGTACTTCGACCCCATCGCGGTGCGGATTCAAGTCACCCCGAAACAGTATCGCGCGGAGACCATCGTCCTGCCGCTGATCGACAACTCGATCTATAGCAGTCTGGCCCAGACGCTGGGCGGCGAGCCGGAGCAGCTCGACAAGCTGCCCGTGCCCAAGCGCAACATCTTCAGCGTCGTCTTGCGGCTGAACAAGGAGGCGTTGTTCAGGCATCCCCTCTTCAATATGTATGGTCCGTCGGCCGGCGGGCCGGTGTCGGAGGCGACCGCCCGCGAGTTCCTCTCCAAGGGCATCGGCAACCAGGTGGGCCTGCACGTCTACGACGGCGAGCCGATGTTCGACCTCAACCTGAGCGGGTTTTTCGGCGACCTGATGGACATGTTCCACAACGGGCCCGGCCGCGTGGGCGAGGAAACGTTCGGCATCGCTTTCCTCGGGGCATCGTTGAATTCGCCGGTCTACGCGGCCGTGCCGGTCAAGGACGCCAAGGTGGTGGACAAGTTCTTCAGCGAGCTGGACGCCGGCCAGGCCCGCCTCGCCCGCCGGCACGAGGGCGGCGGGTTCCTTCCCCTCCAGCACGATTTCTACAAAGTGCCGCTGCCGGGTAGCGACCAGCGCATCCGCTGCTACGGCGTTTCGGTGGGGGCGTTGAAGTGGCGGGTGTTCTTCGCCCGCATCGGCCAGGGGCTCTACCTGGCCAGCAAGCGGTGCATCCTCGAAGACCTCTTGGCGCTGAAGGACCAGCCGGGCCCCGGCGGGGCGGAGGCCCATGCCATGGTCCGCATCCGCGCCGACCACTGGCACGCGGTGTTGCCCGACTACCGCCTGGGCTGGGAAGAAAACAGCCGGCAGGCCTGCCTGGGGAACCTGGGGCCGCTTTCCAACGTGGCCCGCGCGATGGCCGCCGGCGGCACGGCGCCCCCGACGCCCGCCGCGGTCCTCCGCGAGGCCGAGCGGCTCTACGCCACGCACTTCTATTGTCCCGACGGCGGCCGCTACGAGGTCTCGGCCGACGGCAAGGAGGTGACGTGCAGCGTGCACGGTTCGGCGGCGTTGCCCAAGCAACTGGCGGCACCGACGGCTGAGAGTTGCACGGCCCGCTGGTTGCAGCACTTCGGCGGCGCCACGGCCGAGTTGACTTTCCTGGAGGACGGCCTGCACGCCGTGGTGACGATCCAAAGGAAGTAAGAACTTGGGCCTTAGGACTTGGGTCTTAGTGCTTAGACCCAAGACCCAAGGCCCAAGACCTAAGACCTATCGGCCCCTAGCGCCATAATCTCCTCCACTTCCTTGCTGCCGATATCCTGGTGCTCGCCGAATAAGATGTTCCGTCGGGCCAGCCGGGCGGCCACCTCCGCCGCGGCGGCCGGCGGCACGCCGCAGTCGGCCAGCCGCGTGGCGGCCCCCAACGAGAGGAAAAAAGCCTCCGT
This sequence comes from Thermoguttaceae bacterium, assembly GCA_052139835.1. Taxonomy (GTDB): domain Bacteria; phylum Planctomycetota; class Planctomycetia; order Pirellulales; family Thermoguttaceae; genus JBKQVT01. Next base: position 36,228 of record JBKQVT010000130.1, on the reverse strand, counting down.
CCTGGCGATGGCCCCGTCGATGCGGGCCGCCTCGTCGCCGCCGGTCAGACCCCAGACGCGCTGGGCATATTGCAAAAGCTTGGCCCGCTTGCGGCCACGCTGGTGCCGCATCACCAGCGGCATCACCAAGGCCAGCGACTGGCCGTGATCCACGCCGTAGAGCGCGGTCAGCTCGTGCCCGATGGCGTGCGAGGTCCAATCCTGCGGCACGCCGCAGCCGATGGCCCCGTTCAGGCCGTTGGTGGCGCACCACATGAGATTCGCCCGCGCCGCGTAGTTCCGCGGATCGGCTTGCACCTTGGGGGCCTCTTCCAGGATCGTCAGCAGGATGCCCTCGGCGAAGCGGTCCTGAAGCGGCGCATCGACGTCGTAAGTGAGATACTGTTCGAGGACTTGCACGAAGGCGTCGATGGTGCCGTTGGCAAACTGCCGCGGGGGGAGCGAATAGGTCGTCTCCGGATCGAGGATCGAGAACCGCGGGAAGGTGTGCTCGGAGACGAAGTAGAGCTTCTCCCGCGTGGCTTGCCGGGAGATGACCGCCCCGCCGTTCATTTCCGAGCCGGTGCCGGGCAGGGTGAGGACGGCACCCAGCGCGAGGGCGCCGCGGAGGAGCGACCAGTCGCGGATCAAATCCCAGGGCTCGTTGCCCCGATAGACGGCCGCGGCGGCCATGAATTTGGCGGCGTCGATGACCGAGCCGCCGCCGACGGCCAGGAGGAAATCGACCTTCTCGGCCCGCACCGTCGCCACCGCGTCGAGGCAGGTTTCGTAGTGCGGGTTGGCCTCGATGCCGCCGTGTTCGACCAGGGCATGTCCGGCCAGGGCGTGGCGGACCTGGTCGTAGACGCCGTTGCGCCGGATCGAGCCGCCGCCGTAGAGCAGGAGGACTTTGGCGTCTGGGGGGACGAGTGTCGCCAGTTCGGCGATGGTGCCTTTGCCGAAGACGATTCGCGTGGGGTTGTGGTAGGTGAAGTTCAACATGACAGGGACCGGGGGCTGGGGACCAGGGACGCTCAAACCGTCTATTGTTTGCTATTCGCCCAGTGTGGTCAACGGGGCCGCCCCCTCGTCCGGAGCATCTGGTTGACAACGCCGGACCGGCCAGCAATAATCGGGCTGGAATGGCGTGCGCTGGCCGCCATTCTCCCGCCTGTTTCTTCCTGCCTGAATGTGGGGACGCCAGGTTCCCTTCACCCCTAACTCTTGCTCCCGGAGGTGCACAATGCGTTGCTCGATCGTGCTTTGGGTTCTGGGCATCGGTGCGGTGATGCCGCAGACGGTATGTGCGCAAGGCGATCTTGCCGACCTGCCGACGTTCCTGTCCGGCCACGCCGCCGCGCAACACGCCTTGTGGAACGAGAACGATAAGAGTCTTCGTTTCGACACGACGAAGCGGGTCGTGATGGCCGATATCAAGGGGCCGGCGACCATCACGATGATCCATTTTGCCTTGCCGATGGCCATGACGCTCAACCGGGACCTCGTGCTGAAGATGTATTGGGACGGCGAGACCTCGCCGAGCGTGGACTGCCCGATGGTCGATTTCTTCTGTGATGCGGCGGGCACGCGGGCGGAAGTCAACTCGGCGCTGGTGAACAAGCGCCAGGGATGGAACGCCTACTTTCCCATGCCCTTTCGCAAATCGGCCCGCATCGAGCTGGTCTACGAGGGCCCGCTGGCGCCGGGCCCCCAGCTCTGGTACGCGATGCCGGCCTACAGCTACGTCATGTATCGCACGATGGACAAGATTCCCGAGACGATGGGTTACTTCCATGCCTCGTGGCGGCAGAAGGTCGTGCTGCTGGGCAAGGAGGAGTACGTCGCCCTGGACGCCAAGGGCAAGGGGAAGTTCATCGGCTGGAACGTGACGGTGCGGCGGCCGGGCTACCAGGAGTATCCCGTGGATGAGAACGAGAAATTTTATGTCGACGGCGAGAAGGAGGCGGCGGTCGAATTCCAGGGATTGGAAGACTCGTTCGGTTTCAGTTGGGGATTTCCCGCGACCAACAGTTCTTTCCCCTTGACCGGCTGTTATCCGTTTTTCAAGGGGGCATGCGCGTATCGCTTTTTCACGCGGGATGCGATCCCCTTTGAAAAGTCGCTGCGCGTGACGATTGGTTTCGGCAAGCACGAAGAGCCCTGGTACTTCCCTGAGTACAGCAAGCCGCACACCCGCGTGCAATTTTCCAGCACCGCGTACTGGTATCAGACGGAGCCGCACGCGCCGTTTCCGCCGCTGCCCCCGGCCGCCGAGCGCGGGCCGGCGCCGGAAGACCGTTTCTGGCCGGGCAAGGAAGAGCTTCCCACCGCCGAAACGGCCCGGCCGCGCGGCCTGAAGCTGGCGATGTTCTGCGGGCGCGCCGCCAAGGAAGTGGTCTATGCCGAGCCAGGCTACTCGATCGGCGCCATCAGCGGCGAGGCCTTCGACCGCTGGCCGCTGCCGAACTATCATTGCCGCGCCTCGGACCGCCCGCTGAACTCCAACATGGATATCGAACTGCTGGTGCCCGCCGGCGCCGAAGGCACGGTGCGGCTGCTGGTCGCCGACCCCGACAAGCCCTCGGGCGGACGGAAGCAGGAGGTCTTCGTCGCCGGCAAGTCGCTGGGAATCGTGGAAAACTTCCAAGACGGCCGCTGGCTCCAGCAGCCCCTGACGAAGCAAGACACCGCGACGGGGAAGATCCTCATTCGCGCCAAGAACCTCAAGGAAGGCGCCAACGCGGTGATTTCCAAGATCGAGTGGGTGGAAAAGAAATAGCCTGGCTATAGGGTGGCATGCTTTCACGACGCGCAGCGTCGGGTAAGCATGTGCGGCCCTGGTCATGCCGAGTGCGCGGATTGGCCGCGTGACGGCGTGCCACCCATAATTTATTGCTGCCACCGCTTGCTTGACCGCGGTGTGCCGGCGTGTCATAATCCCCGGTTGGCGGGGTTGTTGCCGCTGCCGCTGGCCCGCCCCGGTTTTTCCCGCCCGACTTTCCTGCCGGCGCTCGGCCGTACACGTTTTCCTTTCCCCATGGTTTTTGCTCTTGGAGGTGCGTGATGAATCGATCGATCGTGCTCTGGGTTATCGGCGGTTTCTTGGCGATGCAGCAGGCGGTGCTGGCGCAAAGCGGTGTTGGCGATTTGCCCACGCTCTTGCCCGGCCGCGCCGGCACCAAAAACGCCTTGTGGGTCGAGAATGATAAGAGTCTCCGTTTCAGCACCTCGAGGCGGGTGGTGATCGCCGAGATTCCGGGGCCGGCGACCATCACGATGATCCATTTCGCCCTGCCGGAAGCGATGAAGCTCAACCGCGACCTGGCGCTGAAGATGTACTGGGAGGGCGAGACCTCGCCGAGCGTGGACTGCCCGCTCGTGGATTTCTTCTGCGATGCGGCGGGCACGCGGGAGGAGGTCAACACAGCGCTGGTGAACAAGCGGCGGGGATGGAACGCCTACTTTCCCATGCCCTTTCGCAAGTCGGCCCGCATCGAGCTGGTCTACGACGGGCGGCTGCCGCCGGGCCCCCAACTCTGGCACGATATGCCCGCCTACAGCTACGTCATGTATCGCACGATGGACAAGATTCCCGAAGCGGCGGGCCATTTTCATGCCTCGTGGCGGCAGAAGGTCGTGCTGCTGGGCAAGGAGGAGTACGTCGCCCTGGACGCCCAGGGCAAGGGGAAGTTCATCGGCTGGAACGTGACGGTGCGGAGGCCGGGCTACCAGGAGTTTCCCGTCGACGAGAACGAGAAATTCTTCGTCGACGGCGAGGCGGAGCCGTCGGTCGAGTTCCAGGGATTGGAAGACTCGTTCGGTTTCAGTTGGGGATTTCCCGAGACGCAGAGTCCTTTTCCTTGGACCGGCTTCTATCCGTTCTTCAAGGGGGCCTGCGGCTATCGCTTCTTCACGCAGGACGCCATCCCCTTTGAAAAGTCGCTCCGCGTGACGATTGGTTTCGGCAAGCACGAACAGCCGTTTTACTTCCCGGAGTACAGCAAGCCCGAGACCCGCGTGCAGTTTTCCAGCACCGTGTATTGGTACCAGACGGAGCCGCACGCGCCGTTGCCGCCGCTGCCGCCAGCCGCCGAGCGCGGGCCGGCGCCGGAGAACAAGTCCTGGCGGGCCAAGGAGTGACGTTCCGGCACGGGCAAAGCCGGGGGCACGTTTCCTATAACCCGCCGCCCGGCGTGCCACTGAAGCCGTTGGGATAGGTCCTTGACGAGGGGACGCCGGTGTTGTTGGAGGCCGTCTTCTCGGCCTTCTCCGTCTTCTCCGCGGTGCGCCGCCAGGCGATCACCAGCCAGCCGCCCTGCGCATCGATCTCGACCGGCTGAAGCTTGCCGACGGAGGCCAGCTTGCCCTTGGGTGTGAAGCCCTTGGCCACCATCTCCGCTTGCAGCACTTTGTTCAGCCGCCGCATCAACAGCGTCTTGATCGTTACCTCTTTCGCGCTAAGCTGGCGCCGGCTGGGGTCGAAACCGGGCGGGAGGATCTGCAGTTCGCCCTGGCGGACCGCCTTGAAAACGCCGTCGGCCTTCACCAGTTTGTAGACGGCCGTGACGTTCATGCCCGGATAGGGTTGGTCGTTCTTGAAGAAACGCTGCCCCCGCAAGGTCACGCTGAAACCGCCCTCGTCGAAGCTCACCGAGATCGGCTGCTGCCGGGCGAATTCGATCGTCCACGGCTCGTGGTCCTCGTCCGGTTTGAGCCGCTCGGGCACGTAGCCCAACAGATCGACCGCCATGGTTCGCAACGTTTCCTCGTGCAGGACCATGCCGGAGAGCACCGTCGCCGCCGCGTTGTTGATGGCCGATTGGTGGATGCGGACGGCCATGTCGGGGTTCTTCTCGGTCAGCTCCGGGGGCGCGGCGGGCGCCGCCAGTTGATCGGCCGCCGCTTCCAGGGCAAGCACCGAAAAGGTGTCCGTCGTGGTGCTGAAGCGCAGCGTTTGCGGGAAGACCAAGCGCTCGCCCAGCGGGCTGCGGAACTTGTTCTGATAGTCCTGGTTCGCCTTCTGCAACATCTCGTTGGCCTGCTGATCCACGCGCTGGGCGGCCAGAGAGCGGGCATGTTCCGAGGCGATCGCTTCCGCCTCACCCTGCTGTTGGCCGGCTCGCTTCCAGGCGATGTGCTCCACCAGTTGGCCGCCCTTCACCGCGCAGATGTCGTTGATCGTGGTATGGGTGGCGGCGTTGGCGGCCGCCGGATGGGACCACAGCCCGTCGGCGTCGATCCACAGCCGCTTGCAGGCGCCGATCTCGGTCTGGCCGGTGGTGTAAATGCACACCGGGCCGTTGCGGCCGGTAGTCTGGCTGTAGTTGACGGCCCGCAGGATGACGTCCAAGGTGGCTTCCTCAACGTCGGGAAACAAGCACACGGTGGTTTGCCCGACGGTGTGCCCGACGCCGTTGATGTCGGTGCCGAGGATGCAATCGCAAACCGGGGCCGTTTCATCGACCGGTCCGGCGATGCCCGCAGCGGCCAGTTCTCCGTTGGCTTGCAGGTAGACGTTGGGATGCACCAGGCGGCTGCGCACGGACTGCACCAACTCGGGCGCCTGCCGCACCAGGGGCAGCCAGCGGAGGATCTCGCCGATGCGGAAGGCCTGATCGGCGCTGGGGTGCGTGCCGGCTGCCTCCAGATCGGTGGCCAGTTGGTCGAGCAGCTTCTCGTACAACACCTTGGCTTGCGGGTTGTCGATCGCGCCGGCCCGCTCGATGTACTTGTGCAAGGCCTGACGGACATCGACGAACCACACCAGTTCCAGGCCCTCTTGCCCGGTGGAGAATTTCGCATAAATGGAGTTGAGAACCCCCACGTTGGGCCCCTTGGCCTGGCGAAGCTCCTCGAGAAGCGTGTCGAGCTTAGTGAATTTCCGCCAACCTTCGCCGTTTTTCGCATCCTCCTTGAGGCGTTGGTCCAGCCGTTCGGCCGCCGCAGTCAGCTCCGTTTTGGCTTCCTTCAGGTCGTCGGCGGTCAGGGGGACGAACTGGCTCTTGGCCGCACGGGCGGCGGCAGCCAGCGAAGACTCTTGTTCACCTCCGAAGGCGTAACATGTTGAAATAAAAGCACTTATAAAAACACACCCAGCCAGAAACACGCCTGCCTTGCGGCGGATCATCGCACGCCTCCTTGGAACGAAACGGGCCAACCATCGCTGTGCACAACTGACCGTCGGCTGTTATTGCTTTCGTAACGACAGCCGTCCTACAGCCAGTGGAAATGCTCACCTCGATACTACCAGAACACCATAATCGGAATAGATGGTTGATTTTTTCCAGCTTACCAGTTAAACCTATTAGTCACAACAGCAGTCGACACACCAGCCAACGCTGGGTTGATTGGCTGGGTGCCACTGCTGGCTTGTCCAGCAGTGCGGAATCACGGTTGGGCAAGCCAACCGTGGCACCCGCGGCTTTGGAAGCCGCTGGGAATCAGACACATGGACGCATGGTTCGCACACCCCAGTTTTTCACACCCGGAGACCTCCCCATGCCTTCCTTCATTCGCCTGGCGGCCGTACTGGCTGCGCTGAGCCTTCTGCCGCGGCCGGTTTGCGCTGGCGACGCGGCCACCGAGCACACCGCCGCGGCAGCGGAACCCAAGGCCGCCCCCGCCGTCCCCTGGCAGACCGACTACGCCCAGGCCACCCGCGACGCCCAGCGCCAGGGCAAGATGCTCCTGCTGCTGTTCTTCGACCCGGCGGACGAGGCGTGCCGGCGTTTCGAGGCCGACGCCCTCGGCGCGGCCGCCGTCTCAGCGCGGCTGCAGAAAGACTTCGTCTGCGCCCGGCTGCCTCTGGACGCGCACGTCGATAGCCCGGCCGGGGCAGTGACGTTGTTGAAGCACGCGGCGTTTGCCGAGATGCAGGGTCGGCCGGGAGTGGCCATCGTTGATTTCGCCCACGCCGACCCGAACTTGCACGGCTACGTGGTCAGCACCTTTCCCCTGACCGCGACGCTTTCCTACACGGCGGAGCAAGTGGGGGTGATTCTCGACTTGCCCCCCGGCACGCTGACGCAGCGGACCTTGATCTATGCGGTCCGCGTTCATCCCGAGCGGCCGGCGAGCACGGCGGGCACGTTGGAGCCGCACCTGGTCCAGGAGGCGGAGAGCCACTCCGAGTGCCAGGCCCGCATGAGGCTGCAAGGCCATCACTTCTTTGCGGAGCGGTTTCAGCGGATCAGCGCCGTGTTGCGGCCGGGGCTGGCGGTGAAAGAGGTCTGCGCCGAGAGTTGGCCCGGCCAGGGCCTGGTCGAGTCGGCCATCGAGTGCGTGCGTTGCTGGCGTTGCTCGTCCGGCCATTGGGAGGCGGTCCGCGGCCAGCAGGAGGTCTACGGCTACGACATGAAGCTGGGCGACAACGGCATCTGGTATGCCACCGGCATCTTCGGCGGCAGCTAGTTTCACTCAATAGGCTACTTTCACTACGTAATGAAACTGCGTCAACGCACGGAGATACAGCTTCAAACGCCTGCCAGATCAGCACTTGCGTCCAGAAACTGTAGCGGGGGTCACGGCTTCCGGCCCGGCGGCGCGGGGGGCGGAGCGGGCTCGGCCGTGACCGGCTTGGGCAGCTCGGCCCGCCAGTTGCCCGCCGCCGGCTGCTGCGGTGCAGGGACCTTTCCCGCGGCGATCCGCATGCGGAGCTCGCTCTCGTACCACTGGAACTGCCCGGTGACATTGGCAGCCGCGGCCTTTTCCAGCATCTTCATGGCGCCGGCCTTGTCGCCGTCGAGGTGGCGGCGAACACCGATGAAGTAATAGGCGGTCGCCAGCGGCGCCAGAAAACACGCGGCGCCCAGCAGGCCCCGCAGTACGCCAGTCTTTAAACTTCTCAGGGCTCCCGCGATGTCGTTTCTCGTGTTGGATCGGTCTTTGCGGTTGTGGGCGACTCCTGCGTCCCGCGGCGAAGCTCAGTTCGCCGGAAACTCCACCCGGCACACGTCCCGGTTTTCGCCGTAGTAGATCAGCCCGTAATGCCGGCTCAGCGCGATGTGGCCGGAAAAGGAGAGGATGTTCCCCGAAGTCCAGGGGACGGGTCCGCGAAGCCGGCGAACCTCGTCTTGGACCCTGGCGGCGAGGCACCAGCAGGGGATCCCCGCGCGATCGCCGAGCACGTGCAGCCGGTTCCCCTCGATAAGGCAAAAACCGAACTGACTTTCCGGGTTGACCAATTCCATGTGGAAATCAGGAAACCCGGTGCGGTAAAGCTCGGTGCGATTGTCCGCCCTGCGGAAGCCTTCCCAATAGAGCATTCCGTCGTGCGCGCAGAAGAACGTCTCGGGGGGAATCCTGTAGGGCAGCAGCCGCACCGAGCGCGTGCGGGGATCGAGCAGGAGCGTGCCGGCGGCCTGGCGGTTCAGCAGCACCCGCTGTTGCGGCGGCCCTCCCGCGGCTGCCGCAGAGGTTAAGGTGCACAGAAAGACGACGGGCGAGGCGAGGCGGACATTCTGGCCGTTTGCGGGATTGGTTTCCGGGTCCACTTCGCGGGCTTCGTAGAAGATGTCGAGCTTGATGCCGGCCGCCGGGTCGAGCGTCGCCACGCCGCACCAGGAGCGGCCGAAATGGCCGGCCAGGCAAATCTTTCCCGGCTCCAAAGGCGTCACGGCGGGCCCGCCGGGCGACTGCATCGGCGGCAAGCCGTCGGCGGCCGAAAACGTCCAGACCTTCCCCGTGGCCGGCTCCACGGCGGCCAGAAACGGCTTTCCTTCGGGCGCGTATTCCAGGCCCGATTGGCCGCCGCCGGTGGCGCGTTTCGGGGTCCCCGGGTTGGCCGCGGGCGAGGCGAACCAGACGTACCGGCCGTCCCAGCAGGCGTTCGTCACCTGGCGGCCGGCCGCAAAGTTGGGATTCGGATGGCCCGGCAGCGCCAGCGGCACCAGCCGCCCCGGCCGGCGCATCACGTAGAGGGCCCACTCGTCGAGGACCACGTCCATGCCGTCGCAAGCGGGCAGCCAGAGCAAGGGGCAACCGCTATAGAACGCCTCGCCGCCGTTCGGCCGCCGGACCATCAGGTCGATGCGACGGAAGGCCACCTCCGCCGCGCCGCGGTCAATCGCGGGCCGGGCAGGAAGCGGCGCCGGCGGCGGCCGCCAGGTCCGCGTGCTGACGATATACGCGCGCACCCGCCGCGCCTCGCGAACCACCTCGGGACGCGACAATTTCTCCGCCTCGTCGAGAAACTTCAAATAGGCCGGCTGGTCCCAATCGCGGGGCCAGCCCGCGTCGATCCACAGCAAGCGTCCGAACTGCGGCACCTCCAGGTACTGGAAGGCCTTGAGCAACTCCAAGCGATGCCGGCAGCAGGCCGGCAGCGACTCGGCATCCCAGCGCGCCATTGCGTCGGTGCTGCCGCTGGGACGCGGCATCTCGCTGTAAGGCGCCAGTTGCGAGAGCGAATAGTCCTGCACCTTGGCCGCCGCCTTGGCCGCAAGAACGCTCCCGCACATCCGCGTCAGGTCCTCGTACAGCTCTCGGCACTCGCGATCGATGCGACGGTCGCCCAGCGGACTCGCCACCCGCCAGCGCAGGGCACCCCAACAGGATTGCACGGCCGCAACATCCCGCGGCTCGACGCGCGTCTCGCGGTAGAATGCCTCCAGGTGGGGCAGCGAGGCCCGCAGGTAGGCGACGGCCTTCGTGTTGGCTTGGGGACGTGAAGGATCGTGGAAGGGATCAAGCTCGCTCGCCATCGTGCCGAGGATCTCCGCGGCGTCTCGGTGCAGGCGCGGCTGACTGGGGTTCAACAGCAGGCTGGCCTCGACCAGGTTCAGCGCCTCGGGCCAGTCGCCGACCGCCTGGAACGCTTCCGCGCGGCGCGCCAATTGCCGGGCCTCGGTCGCCGGATCGGAAGGCTCGGCCCGCTGGCCGAGGGCCTTGTCGAGCATCTCCAGGGCCGCCGCGCGGATCTTCGCCGCCATCCGCTCCGGCACCAGCGCGGCCTCGCGGCGGCTGTCCAACGGGCGCTTGCCCCGCAGGAGCTTCAGCGTGAATTGGCCCGCCGGTTGCCCGGCCGCCATCTCGATGCGGTACTGACCCAGCAGGTACAGCGGCAGCCGGCGCTCGATCGTGCCGCCGCTGAGGGCGATTTCCCGGGCGATGGCGTCGGCCTCGGCCAGCTCGACGACGAGCACGCCGGGCCGCTCCAGCAGGCAGCCCTCGATCAGCCCCGCATAGGCCCGCTGGAGGTAATCGGCCTCGCGGCCGAGGCTCATGTTCATCAGCGGCGGGACGGCCACGATATCGACGATCTTCTGCCGCTCTTTCTCGATGGCCTGCTGAACCAGCCGCGTCACGGCGGCCACGGCGGTCTCGGGCTGCGTGGTCAGCCGGATCGGCTGCACCGACAGCCGCAGGCCCTGGCGCGTCTCGCAAACGACCACCTCCAGGTGCGGCTGCGAATCCTCCGCGCTCCGCACCAGCACCAGCAGGTCGGCCCGGAGGATTTTGCCCAGTGCCGTGCGGCGCTGGGGGGCATCGGCGCCGAAGGCGGCTTGCAACTCCGGTTCGGTGAGGACCTTCTTGATCTCGTTGCGTTCGACCCAGGAAGCCGGGATGTTTTCCATCAGCCCGGCTTCGAGGAGACCCAGAAACGGAAGTTCCTCGCCGGCCAGCAGGGCGATCCGCAGGGACGGGTTCTTCGCCCGCGGCGACGGCGAAGGCGGGCCGGCCGCGGCGGCCGCGGTTGCCGAAAGGACCAGCAGAACGGCCGCCACGGGCAGCAGCCGCCCCGGGGCGCGCATGCGCCGCCGAGACGCCCGCGGTCGCCGCACGGACAATCGTTGCCGGGGGGAACGGTGGCCCGACGTCAACGTCATGGACGGGTTTCCCTACTTCTTCTTTTCCGGCAGCGTGTCGACAAAATGCTGCACTATCCGGATGGCCATGGCGCGGCCGCCGCATTGCAGGGCCTTCTTGCCCGCGATGTTCTCCGACAGATCGGCCGCCCGCGTGGTGGCGCGGTCGGTGAGCGCCACCTTGCCGCTGGTGCGGTCGATCATGTTGATTTCCGTGCGCGCCGAGCAACTGACGATGTTGCCGATGCGGGCGGCAAACTCGCTGAATGCCTCGCCCGCGATGAGCACGTCGACCTTGGCCAGCCCGCGCGGCCAACTGTTGACGTCGTTGGCGCTCCAACCGCCGGCGAAACTGGTCAACTCGTTTTCGGGAATGTCCTGGACGGTGAAGCCGCACTCGCCCAGCACCTTCTTGATCTCGGTCTCGACGGCCGGATCGATCACCCGCACCAGCACGACCGCGGGGACGGGGGCCCCGTGGTGCTGCTCGCGGACGAGCACCGCGACGACCGGCAGGCGGCGGCCGGCCAGCTTCTTCTTCAGGGCGGGCAGGGGGTCGGCGGCAGCGTCGTCGGTGGCCACCAGCGTCGGGCCGACCTGCCGCACCTTGGCGGTCAGTTTCTCGGAGAGTTGCACGACCAGCGCGCTCATGTCGGCCGTCGCGGCGTCCTTCACCATGACGCCCTCGACCAGGCTGGTCTCCGTGCCGATGAGCTTGGCCGTAATGAACACGTCCTTGCCGAGGCGGAAGGAGCGGCCGGTGACGAGGATTTTCGCCCCCACCAGCTTGCCGATCTTGATGGCCTTGTCGGCCTCGACCAGGCCCGTCATGCTCAACTCGTGTTCGTGGAGCGTTTGCAACAGCGACTGCCGCTCGACGAGTTTGAATCCCGGCTCGCCGGAGAGCAGGGCCGTCAGGGCGGAGGCCATTTCGCTGCCGGCGTTGGGGTTGGCCGGATCGTCGACTGTGAAGTCGAGGACGGCGACCGTCAGCCCGGCCGGGGCCTTGTCGGCCTTCGGCGGATCGGCTGCCCAGGCGGTCACTCCTCCGGCCAACGCCACGATCGTCCATACCGTGGGAAGCAGAAAACGTTTCATAAAAACTCTCCTATGGAAAAACGATGGAAGGCACTGGCGGGGCCGGCGCCGGCGGGACCGGGCGCGGCCGGCGACTGGGCGGCGGCGTCGGCACGACCGGCGACGCCAGGTAATCCAGCGCATCGACCAGGAACAATTGACTCCGCGGATCGCTCTGCCACGGGCCCAGCGGCATCTGGCAGAGCACGATTCGCCCCTTGTCGAGGGTTTTGGTGAGGATCAGGGCATCCAAGGGGGCAGGCCGTTGGCCGGCGACGTCGCGCGGCCACCAGGCGATCTCCAGGGCCGGCTCGTCGGCCGGCAACTGCACCGCCCAGGCCTCGCGCCCGATGTCGGAGGCCGCCCACAGCCGCCGATGGCGGGCCAAGGGGTGGTCCTCCTGCCAGGCCCACGCGGCCGGCGCAGTGCGCCGCGACAGATGATAGCCGGCCAGCGAAGCGGGCTGCGTCTGGCGGAAAATCATCACGCTGGCGCCTGCGCGGGCCAGATTGAGCAACTTCGCCTGCCCTTGCGTCTGGAGGCCCAGGCGCTCGGCGCCGACCAGGACCACGTCGGGGCGGACAAACTGCAACTCGGCGTCGCCGGCGATCACCGTGTGCTTGACTTTCGCGCCCCTCAGCACCGCCGGCAGCCCGTCGGCAGCGTCCCAAACCAGCAGTTGCTTCCCGGCCATGCGCTGGGCCAGGCCGGCCAGGAGGTCGTCGGGATAGACTTCCACGGCGGCGGCGCCGCGGGCCAACGGGGCGCTTTTGCCGGCCTGCTCGGCGCGATAGATCAAGTGCATGGCCGTTTGCACCCGCACCGGAGGCAGGGCGAGCCGGATGATGCCCGGCCGATTCCCGGCCGGCAGGGCCAGCCGCCCCGAGGCCAGTTCCGCGTCGCCGCAGACCAGCCGCCAGGCGAGCGTGGCGCCGGGGATGGGCTGCTTCACCGCCCATTGCACTTCAATGGTCTCCGTGTGGCCGCCCAGCCAATGGCCGTTGCCGGAGAGCGTGATCAGCAGTAGTGCCGTCAGGTTCATGGCATTGCCTGCGTGCGATCTTTCTCGTCGAAGGAAACTTCCAGGTTATAACTGCCGGCGGCGGTGACGAGCCGGCCGGCGCTGAACACCTGGCCGGAGACCGGCTTCAAACTGGTCGCCAAGGCCGCCAGGGTCTCGCCGTCGTCGCGGCGCGAGCGGACCTCGGCCCACAGCGACAAGCGGCGGTCTTTGCCCCCCGGGGCGGCGATATTGTAATGGAGAACCTGCCCCGCCCCGAGGGGCACGTCCAGGTTGGCGCCCTGGCCCGGCACGATCACCAGGTCGGTTCGCGATTGCTCCCGCTGGCCCTGCGACATGGCCAGCCGCAGCAGCAGCAGCTTGCCTTGTTTGCCTGCCGACGCCGGCATCAGGCCCAACTCGCTGCCGCGATCGCCGACGGCCACCCAACTGGCCCGGCCGTCGAACGTCTCGGAGACGTTATCGAAGAGCTGCACTTCCCGCTTGATGTCGGCCCCCGTCCAGGGCGTGGCCGCCAGGCTGCCGGTCGAGGCCGGCGCGGAGTTGACGGCCGCCGGCTTCGGCGGCGCGGCCGCCACCAGCGGGCCGTGCAGAAGATACGCCTGTATGCCCGCGACGAGAATGCCCAGCGCCAGCGAGACCGCCGTGGCGGTCCCCCAGGCTACGCGCTCGACCGCCTTCAGCCGACCGACGCGCCGCAGCAACTCGGGCTGCACGGCCACGGCGGCGGGCGGCTCGGGCACCGGCCCGGGAATCCGCAACAGGCTGCGGAGTTGCTCGAACTGGCCGACGGCCATGCGGCACTCCCCGCATTGCTCCAGGTGCGACAGGATCGCGGCCGCATCGTGCAAGGCAGCTTGGTCCCAATCGTGATCGAGAAACTTCCGTTGGATATCGTTGCATGTCGTCATGTTCAACCTCGGACCTCTTGGCGGTCGGCCAGCCGCCGCCGCAGTCGATCGAGCCCTTCGTGCAATCGTCGGGAGACGTCCGCGGCACTGGAGCCCAACAACTCGCTCACCTCGTTGCCCGACATCTCCTGCATCGTCCGCAGGGTCACGACCTCGCGGAGTGGCTCGGGCAAATGGGCCAGGGCCGACAGCACGAGGTCGCGCCTCTCCGCCGATTCGGCCGCCCCCTGTTCGTCGCCGCAGGCCCAATGGGCACGATCTTCCAGCACCTGCCGCTCCGTCCGGCGCCGCCGTAAAACGCAAAAACTTTCGTTCATCACCACGCGGGCGAGCCAACTCTTCATGGCACGCGGGTCGCGGATGCGGTCGCGGTGTTCCCACGCCCGCAGGAAGGCCTGCTGGCAGACGTCCGCGGCCGCCTCCGTGCTCTGCAGCACCCCATAGGCCAAGCGGTGGTAGAACCGCCCGTGCTGGCGCACGTGGCCGTCCAGCAGGGCCGGCCAATCGTCCTGAACCCCCCCGGCAGATCCCTGCATCACTTCCCCGGCATCATTTTGCTGGGCCACCTGAGTGCCATCTGCATATAAGGACGCGCCAGGGCGACGATTTTTGCAGTCCGGCAGGGAAAATTCGGCTCTCCCCCCCATTGCCTCCGGCGCGGGCGCGCCTCGCCACCTCCGCAGCCGCGTTTAGACTACCCTTAAGCTCCGCGTGCCGTCAACCGGAGCCGGCCTGTTCGGCTACCTGCTCCGATCGTGCCGGGTGCGAAAACTGTTGACTGGTTCCGCCATGGGGCTACAATGGGGGGAAAGGGGGTTAGTTCATGGACTGGCTTGACACCGAGACCAAAGCCTTGCTGCAAAAATTGCCACCGGAGAAGCTCGCGCCTCCGGATACGACCGCTTTCACGCTCGTATTGCTCGCCGTCCGCGGTCAAGATCGCCGTGGGCTTCTCAAGGCCGTCCAGCGGGCCGCCCAAGTTTCCATGGACGACGCCCAGCGCATCGTCAGCCGCCAATTTCCGGCGACCATAAGGGCGGGCCTGTCGTACACCGATGCACAGATCGCCCAATTTGAATTGGTCTGCGGTGACGCCGCGTCGGCGTTCATTGCAGACGAGGTTGTCGCCGAAGCCCCCGTCGATTATCTGACCGACCTGTATGCAAAGCTCCTCAGGAGCGACGAGTTCGAGCTGGTCCCGGTCCGGATCGACACCATTCCCGACACTCCCACGGGCGAGGAGTTTTGCGACAGATTTCTCAGCGGGCGAAAGCCGAGCGTGCCCGCCGTCGCGGAACTCATGCGCAAGAAGGCCCGCATCATGGAGCACTGGGCCAAAAAAATTGGCGGCCGCGTCGCAGTGCTTCCAGAACGAACCGTTCAGTAGGCGAACCGCCGCTCTTCGGGCGGCCACCAAGCTTGCCTCTTCGACCCTTGGCTTGCGCCCGCGCCGTTAGGCCGGGAATAATTTCCCCGGCAATCGCGATTAGTACATCGGGGAATCAATCGCGAACTACAGGGAAAGGCAGGCAATCATGGCAACCGAAGCTGTCTTGCTCAAGGAAGATGAAGAACTGGATCGGGATGATTCGCTGTCCGAACGCTTTATCGATTGGGTGCGCACCGAGTTGATTTGGTACGCCGGCAGTTTCACCCTCCATTTGCTCTTGATCTCCTCGCTGATGCTGCTGGGAAACGTCGCTCCCAGGGTGGTGATGAGCGAGGGGCCCTCTTTCGAGGCGGAACAGCAGAAACTCGAGCCCAAGGCCGAGTCCGAGGCCCTTGCAAGAGACGACAAACCCGATTCGCCCGACAGCGAGCCGGCCGTGAACCTCGTCGATCTTACCGTGGACAAGGCGGCGGCAACGACCGTCGAGAGGAAGGAACAAGACGAAAAATACTACAACGACAAGCCCGTCTTCCAAGATGAGGGAGGTGGCACAATCGGCGGATTCAATGTGCCGGGGTGGGGAGGGGGTGTGAAAGTGACCGGCAGGGGCGGCCTAAAGACGGGGCTCGGCAAGGATCCGGGCGCCGGCGGGGCCGGCAGTGGTTTCGGCGCCAGTCGCGGCGAAGGCAATCGCCGAGCGATGCTGGCCAGTCATGGCGGCACCCCGGACACGGAAAAGGCCGTGGCCCACGCACTCCACTGGCTGATGCGGCATCAGTGCTACGAGGGCAACTGGAGCTTCGACAAGTACAAGAGCCAGTGCAAGGATGCCAGTTGCAGCGGGGCGGGCAGTGCCACGGCCGACGCCGGGGCCACGGGCCTGGCCCTGCTGTGCTACCTGGCCGCGGGCCAAACCCATAAAGCCAGGTGCCCCTACCGCATGAACGTCGAGCGGGGCCTGATCTGGCTGACCCGGCATCAAGAACCGGACGGCAACCTCGCCAAGGGTTGCGTCTCGCCCATGTACTCCCACGCCATGGCCACCATCGCCTTGTGCGAGGCCTTCGGACTAAGCGGCGATCGCAACGTGGCCACTGCCGCCCAGGCAGCCGTCAATTTCATCCTCGCCGCGCAAAACAAGAACGACAATGGCTGGCGCTATAACCCCGGCGACCCCGGCGACACCTCGGTGGTGGGCTGGCAGATCATGGCCCTGAAGAGTGCCCAGATGGTCGGCTTGAACGTCGGCGGCTCCGGCGGCACCGGCTCGGCCTTCGAGTTGGCCGGCAAGTGGCTGGACCTGGTGAAGACGGGCCCCAACGACAGCCAATTTCAGTATCAGCCCGGCACGGGCGCCACCCCCGCCATGAGCGCCGCCGGTCTGCTCTGCCGGCAATACCTGCACGCCAAGCGGAACGATCCCATGATGATCGACGGCGTGAAATACTTGTTGAACAACCCGCCCGACGTGAAGATGCACAACGCCTATTACTGGTACTATGCCACGCAGGTGGTTTACAACTACAACGGCTACGATTGGGACACCTGGAACCGCGCGATGCGGAAGGTGCTCCTCAGCACGCAAACGAGAAACAAGACCTGCGCCGACGGCAGTTGGGATCCGGAGAATCCCGCCAAGGACCAGTGGGGGCCTCAAGGCGGCCGGCACATGCTCACGGCACTATCCTGTCTGACGCTCGAAGTCTATTACCGCATCCTGCCGCTGTATAACCTGAAGGACACTCTGTAACAGGGACAAATGCAAGGATTTCGGCAGTCGCGTCTCCTCGTTGGACTGGTACGGCTTCCAGATAGTTTCTGCCGGTCGGCATCGCTTGCGAAACCGCAAGCGAGCAACCGGCCCACCGGCAAGAACATGGTGGAAGACGCACTAATGCAAGGCAAGATACCACGGCGTCGTCGCAAGACCGCCCCAACTGTCCGGCTTGTGGTTCGCCTCGAACACCTTCCGCAGTAAATCGTCGTGGGGCGTCAAGGCCGTCCAGAGGACGCCGGGCGAGTCCTTCCAGCGCGGGTCGGGCTTGCCGCCGTCGATCCGCTGAAACCTGGCCCCCTGGACCTGCTGGTTCCACATGAAATCCCGGTTGGTGGCGATCAGCCGCTGGAGGTCTTCCTTGCCGAACACCAGGCCATGCTCCTGCGCGGTCACGATGCCCTCCACGTCGATCGCATAGTAACCGCCGTTGGGATGCACGCCGACCCAGTGTTTGGGCGAGCCGTCGGGCTTGTAATCCCACGGTCCGGCCGGGTCCCAATAGTTCCACACGAAATACTTGCCGCCGCCGCGGAGCCGCATGCGCGACTTCATCAGCCGCCACCACTTCTCCGCGCGCTGGCGGTACACGGGCTTTTTCGTCACCTCGTGCATCGCCAGCAGCCACAGGGCAACGAAGTTCTGCTTGTTGGCCGGCAGCGAGAAGCCGTCCGTGCCGCGCCGCTGGTAGCCGTCGGTCCATTGGCCCGTCCGCCGGTCGATGCCGAAGGGAGGAACGACCCAGAGTCCGCCCGCCTTCACCTCCCGCCAGCAGCGCCGCCGGTCCCACTTGTCGAAGACCTTTTCGGCCAAGGCGAGATAGCCGCTTGCCTTGCGGCCGTGCTTCTCCTTGAGCGACGGCGTCTTCAAGATCGTGGCGGCCATGAGGACCACGGGACGCAGCCCCATGGCCTCGCCCAAAATGTTGTCGGTCAGCAGGCCGGGCATGGCGGTGGTGCTGGCGCCGTCGGCCTTGGGCCAGCCCAGGCAGCCGTCCGGCTCCTTCACCCCGCGGCGGATCCAGGCGTCGGTCCAATCGACCAGGAGGTCGGCCCACTTATCGTCGTGGGTGGCCAGATAGCCATAGTAGAAGCCGTTGAGGAAGGGGCTGACCAGCCAGCCGATCTCCTCGCCCATCTCCCGGTCGCAGTAGCGATTGCGGGCATCCTGGAGGATGTTTTTCTCCCAGCGTGCGAGCCAATCCTTGCGCAAGTCCGGGCTGGCCGCCTGGGCCCGGCGGCCGCCCAGCGCAGCGATCGCGCCCCCTGCCAGGGAACAAGCGGCGGGCGACAGAATGCTCGCCGCCACCCAGCGGAAGAACTCTCGCCGGCGGGGTTGTTTGCGTGCAATTCCCATGGCTTCCGCTCCTCTGGCGGGCGTGGCACTGCCGGTCATTGTCCAGGAAGGGCAAGACATTTGCAAGCACCGACGGCAAGGGGGGATTCGGACGGGCGGGCGGTATCTGTGACACCGCGGTCTCGGCGCCGGGGGCGCCGCTGCCACGTGGTGGTCAGCGAGGCCGTTTCCGGGTTTCCCGGACGCTGCGCGCGCTGGGCTAGATGGCGTCCTGGCCCGACTCGCCGGTGCGGATGCGGATGACGTCGCAGAGATCGTGCACGAAGATCTTGCCGTCGCCGACTTGGCCGGTTTGCGCCGAGGTCATGATGGCGTTGAGGACGGCTTGCAGGTTGTCGTTGGAGACGACGACTTCGATCTTGATCTTGGGGACGAAGTCGACGTTGTACTCGGCGCCGCGGTAGGTCTCCTTATGTCCCTTCTGGCGGCCGAAACCGCGGACCTCGCTCACCGTCATGCCGGAGATGCCGTGCTCGCTTAACGCTTGCTTGACGTCATCGAGCTTGAAATGCCGGATGATCGCTTCGACTTTTTTCATGGAGCACTCCTTCTGGAGCTTAATAAAAGATATACCCTTCCTCGCCATGCTCGCTGAGGTCGAGGCCCTCGATCTCCGCGGTGTCTGAAACCCGCAAACCCATGAGAGCGTCGAGGACCTTGAGAATCACGAAGGTGCCGACGATGGCGGCGGCCCAAGCCACGGCCACGGCCAGGAGCTGGCCCTTGAGCACCGATCCGCCTTCGAGCAGTCCGAGCGGCTTGTTCCACAGCGTCGGATCGCCGGCGAACGCGCCGGTGTTTCGCGTGGCGAAGATGCCCGTCAGCACCGCGCCCAGGGTGCCTGCCACGCCATGCACGCCAAACACGTCCAACGAATCGTCGTATTTGAAGAAGCTTTTCACCCCGGAGCAAGCCATAAAGCAGACGCTGGCGCCGATCGCACCGATGGCCAGCGCGGGGAGCAGGGTTACGAAGCCTGCGGCCTGGGTAATGCAGGCCAGGCCGGCAACCAGGCCGGAGCAGGCCCCCAAGACGCTGGGCTTGCCGCGGAAACGCCACTCCCAGGCCGCCCAGGTGATGCCGCCTGCCGCCGCCGCAAAATGGGTGGCTGCAAACGCACAGGTGGCCAGGCGACCGGCTGACAGCGCACTGCCCGCATTGAAGCCGAACCAGCCCACCCAAAGCATGGCGGCGCCGATGGCCGTGTAGGTCATATTGTGCGGGCGCATCTCTTCCTTGCCGAAGCCGAGGCGTTTGCCCAGCAGGATCGCGCAGACCAAGGCGGAAACACCCGAACTGATGTGGACCACTGTGCCGCCGGCGAAGTCGATCGCCCCGCCCGCTCCATACCGGTTCGCATTTCCCTGGCCGAAGGCGAGAAATCCGTTGCCCCAGATCCAATGGGCCAAGGGGCAATAGACCACGGTGCCCCAGAGGATCATGAAGACGATCAGCGCCTTGAACTTCATGCGCTCGGCGAAGGCCCCGCAGATGAGCGCGGGCGTGATGATGAAGAACATTCCCTGGTAGATCATGTGCGTCATCACCGGGATCGTCAGCCCGGGATAAAGTGCCAGCCGCGACCCCGCTTCGCTCCAACTGGCATCGACGCCGTGCATCAAGAGATAGGACGAGTCGCCGATCCAGGGTCCCTTGCCGCCGAAGGCAAGCGTATAGCCATACACTCCCCAGATGACCGTCATCAGGCACATGAGGAAGATGCACTGCATCATCACGCTGAGCACGTTTTTCTTGCGCACCAACCCGCAATAGAACAGGGCCAGTCCGGGCGCGGTCATCATCAGGACCAGGGCGGAGGAAGTCAACATCCAGGCGTTGTCCGCAGCGCTGAAGGCATCGGCGGGCACGGACTTGTGGTCACCAGACTCCTGCGCGGCGGCCAGCGAAGTTCCCACAATCCACACCAGGGCGGAAAGCAGACCCACGGTCAGAAACCGATTCCTTCTCCTGCATTGTGGCATGGAAGCCGCTCCTGGAAGTGACGAAAATGTCGCACACAGCGACAATTTTGTTCCATCATAAGGAGACGGAAGGTTTTTGCAAGCGGGGAGCGGCAAGAAAAGGGGGCCAGGGCAGGTTTTGCATTCCGCCCCTTACGCGATTGACTGTCACCACCCGGCGGGGGTGCTGAAGCGGGCGGTTTGCCCTCGTGCCAGGTTCTTTGTGGCGGTTGTTGCTTGCCGGCCCGTGCCGGGTTATGCTCCAGGGGCGCCGATTTCCCGCCGCCCCCGGCGCCGGCCGCGACAACTCACACCTATTGCAGAGGGGGTTTACCATGCCCCGTATCACTCCCGCGTTGCTCCTGCTGGGCATGCTGTCGGGACCGGTTTCGCCGACGGCAGCCCAGGCCCAGGGAGCGAAAAAGTATTTCGCCCACGCGGCCGTCGAGGACCGCGACGGCGTCATCGCGCCCTGGTATCGGGGCCAAAACGGCCAGCTCGACTTTCGCGTCCGCGTCGCGGCCGAGACGATGAAGCGCTATCCCTGGGCCGACAAGCCCATGGCGGTCATGGCGGCGCCGCATTTCGTCTTCAACTCCGCTTGGCGTGTCATGCCCGATGGCGCCATCATCATCGCCCCCCTTGCCAACACGGAGGCCGACGTCTGGCTCAACGGCGACATCGGTCAACGGTCGGTGAGCACGCTGCTGAGTGAGGTGGCGTATTACCGCTACACGGGCGATCCGACGGCCATCGGGGTAATCACGTTGACCGCCGACTACCTCTTGGATTACTGCCAGACCCCGGCCGATCACCCCTGGCCCAACTTCATCATCAGTTGCCCGACGAAGGGGAAGACCTACGGCCGGGCCAACCCGCACGGATTGATCCAACTGGACCTCTGCGGGCAGCTCGGCTCGGCCGTGCTGGCCGGCTACAAGCTGACGGGCAATCCCCGCTACCTGGCGGCGGTCACGCACTGGGCCGATCTGCTGGCCGAGCACTGCGATCTGCGGCCGGGCGCGGTGCCCTGGAACCGTTACGCCAACCCCAAGGATTGCCGCTGGGACACGCAGGCGACGGCGGGGATGTCGCTCACGTTGCAATTCCTCAACGACGTGATCCGGCTGGGCTACCGCGGCCGGGACGACGCCCTGCTGAAGGCCCGCGACGCCGGGGAAAGGTATTTCCGCGACGTCTTGCTGCCCCAGTGGAGCCGCGATCCCACCTTCGGCCATCACTTCTGGGACTGGGACAATCCCATCTACACCTGCGCGGTGCCGAGCTACACGGCCCAATACATGATGGACCGCCGCGAGGCCTTTCCCCAGTGGAAGACCGACATCCGCAATTTCCTCTCGCTGTTCCTCTGCCGCTCGAGCGTCGATCCGGGTTCGGCGGGCGACGTCTACTCCGGGGCGTGGGCCTTTCCCGAGGCAAGCAACTGCTGCGGCAAGTCGCTGCAATATCCGACGATGCACATGGCGGCCTCTTGGGCCCGCTATGCGGCGCTGACCGACGACGCCTGGGCGCGGGAGATCGCCCGGCGAGAGAGCATCCTGACCACCTACGACGCCCATGAGACCGGGGCGGTGGAAGACCGCATCGACGGCGGCGTCATGGTGATCGGCGACGGCGTCTCGATCATGGACTCGATGTTCAACCTGGCCCATCCCTGGCCGTTCCGGCAGGTGTTGGAGATGCTCGCCTGGCAGCCGGAAGCGTTCGGCCCGGCCCGCGAGAACCACATCATGCGTAGCAGTTCGGTGGTTTGCACGGTTCGCTACGGCAAGGGCCGGATTGCCTACGCGACTTTCGATGCCCTGTCGCCCTGCGAGGACGTGTTGCGGCTGGCATTTGCGCCCGCCGCCGTCTCGGCCGATGGCAAGCCCTTGCCGCGTCGGCAGGACACGGCGCAAAACGGCTTCACGGTCAAGCCGCTGCCCAACGGCGACTTCCTCTTGACGATCCGCCACGACGGCTGCCGCGACCTGGTGGTCGAGGGCGACGATCCGCAAGAGATGCTCCCGCACGAGCGGCTCCAGTATGAAGGACCGTGGGCGACGGAGGAGTATGCCGGCGCCTCGGACGGCAAGCTCCACGTCGCTTCGCTCTCCGGCGCGCGGGCGCGGCTGGATTTCACCGGCAATCAGGTTCGGCTGATCGGCCGCGCCGACCCCAGCGGCGGCAAGGCCGACGTGTACCTCGACGGCGTGAAGCAACTTTGCGGCATCGACTTCTGGTGTCCCCAGACACGCGATCAGCAGGTTCTCTGCTATAAGAATGGACTCGTCCAGGGGAAGCACCGCCTGGCGATCGTGGCCACCGGCACGAAGAATCCGATCTCAACCGGCACGCGGGTCTACCTGGACTCCGTCGAGTGGTCGGCCGCGGAGGGGGCCAGCGGCTTCGGCGAGGGCAGCGGCCCAACCGGGACGCAGCGGGTGATCTTCGGCTACGTCGGCCGCAAAGACTACGTCGATTCCGCCGGCCAGGTCTGGCGCCCGGCCACCGAGTTCATCATGCGCCTGGGCACGTTTGCCGACCTGGTGCCCGCCTCGTTCTGGACGGAGCCGCAACTCCACGAGGTGGGCGGCACGTCCGATCCCGAGCTTTACCGCTACGGGGTCTACGGCCGCGACTTCACCGCCTACTTCACCGTGGCGCCAGGGCAGACGTATCACGTGCGGCTGAAGTTCTGCCAGGCGCGAAAGCCGCCGCAGCCCGGCGGCTATGCGACCAACATCGAGATGGGCGGCAGACCGGTCGCCAGCGACATGGACATCGCCGCCACGGCCGGCGGGTTGGGCAAGGCGGTCGACCTGGTCTGCAACGACGTCCGGCCGCAACATGGCGTGATCGCCATTCGTTTCCAGGGCACCGTTTCGACCATCGCCATGATCCAGGCGATCGAAGTCGGACCTGGCCCCAGCGCTGCAGGAGCCACACCGGTGGCCTTCCCGTTTCCACCGGACATCAACCGTTTGCGCAATCCGGGCTTTGAAGAGCCACTGCCCGGCATGGCCGGCAACGGGGGACGCGGCTACGGCGGCACGGTCAGCATGCCTTGGAGGTACCGTTACGTGGGCCCCGGTCAGGGCGGCGTCTGGCCCGAGACGGCCTTCAGTACGCAGGCGGCCTTGGGTCTGCCGAAGCCCCGCAGCGGCAAGGATGCGCTGCGCACCTATGCGATGGAGACAGACGCCCACACCCAGGTCTACCAGGACGTTGCCGTCTTGGCGAAGACGCCGTATCAGGCTTCGGTCTGGGTGCGGCCGGTCGATCTTCACGGCAAGGGATTCGGCACGCACGCCGACGATTCGGCCGGGCTGTGCGTGATCGAGATGGACGCCTTGGGCAAGGTCCTCGTCGAGCATCCCAAGGTGGCCGTGACCAAACCCAGCGGCTACAAGGAGCTATTGCGGTCGTTCACGACCACGGCCGGCACCGTGAAGGTGCGGTTCCTGCTGGACACGGTGATCGGCTGCCGCGGGGCCGAGGGGTACGTCAGCTACGACGATTGCGCGTTGGTGCGGCAAGTAAAATAGTTGCCGTTGCGGAAGGCCGTAACCTCCGCGGAAAATGGGGCGGGTGAAGAAACAGGCCGCTGTCGAACGCCCGCGGCAAAACCAACAGGGCGGGCGGTCGTCGGCTCTGCCTCCGGCCGTCAGTACTTGCGTCCCCCGGCAGGCCCGAGCTGTTTCGCCTTGGCGCGATCCGCCTTCGCGCTGTCCGCCTGGCCCGCTGCCTCATAAGCCGCCGCACGTCGGGCGTAAGCCCAGCCGAACTTCGGGTCTTGCCGTATCGCCTCGGTATAGTCGTCAATCGCGTCCTTCCAGCTTGCCTGCCCGGCATAGATGCGGCCGCGGATATAGAAGCTCTCCGGCTCGTCGGGGTCGAGTTTGATTGCCGTATTCACGGCGGCCAGCGCGCTGTCCAAATCGCCCTTCTGGAAATACGCCCTGGCACGGCCTCGAAAGGCATCTTCGTTGTCCGGGTCGAGTTTGATCGCACCGCTATAGTCGGCGATGGCCTTGTCGAGCGAATGTTGTCCATAGTAGATCAGGCCGCGCGTCGCCAGGGCAACGGCGTCCTCGGCATCGAAGCGAATGGCCTCATTCGCGTCGGCCAGCGCCTTGTCCAACTCATCCTTGTCGCAGTATGCCTTCGCACGCCCCCGCAGCGCCTCGACGTTTTCCGGGTCGAGCTTCAGCGCGGCGGTGAAATCGGCGATCGCCTTGTCGAGGTCGTTCTGTTCGTAGTAGATCAGGCCGCGAACCGCCAGGGCGCCGGCATCCTCGGCGTCCAGGCGGAGGGCCTCATTGGCGTCGGCCAGCGCCTTCTCGAGCTCGTCGTTGTCGCAGTATGCCTTCGCCCGCCCCAGCAAGGCCTCGATATCTTCCGGGTCGAGCTTCAGGGCGGCAGTGAAATCGGTGATCGCCCTGTCGAGGTCGTCCTGCTCGTAGTAGAGCAGGCCGCGAACCGCCAAGGCGCCGGCATCCTCGGCGTCCAGGCGAAGGGCCCCATTGGCGTCGGCCAGCGCCTTCTTCAGATCATCCTTGTCGCAATACGCCCGCGCACGCCCCCGCAACGCCTCGACGTTTTCCGGGTCGAGCTTCAGCGCGGCGGTGAAATCGGTAATCGCCTTATCGGCGTCATCCTTCTTGCAGAAGATTCGACCGCGGATGACCAGGGCGTCCACCTCTTTCGCATCCAGATGAACGGCCTCATCCGCGTCGGCAAGCGCCTTGTCCAAGTCGTCCCGCTCGAAATATGCCTGGGCGCGCCCGCAGCATGCCTCGCAATTTGCCGGATCAATCTTGAGGGCGGCGGTGAAATCGGCGATTGCCTTGTCGACGTCGCCGTTTTTTACGCAGATTTTGCCGCGAAGCGCCAGCGCCTCCCCGTCCTTCGCATCCAGGCCGAGGGCCTCATTGGCGTCGGCCAGCGCCTTCTTCAGATCGTCCTTGTCGCAGTACGCCCGCGCACGCCCCCGCAAGGCCTCCGAATTCTTCGGATCGATTCTGAGTGCGCTTGTGAACTCGGCCACGGCCTTGTCGAGGTCGCCCTGCTGATAATGTTCCGCCGCGTGGCGAATCAACTCCTTGGCGTCGCTCGAGGAATCTTCGTTTGGATTGGGCGAGTCGGCGATCGCGGCCGGCACGCCAAGTTTTCCAACCAGGCCGAAGCTGACCAGTACGGCCGGCAGCAGCACGGCGGCAAGCCGGACGGCGCCCTGAGCCAGAGCGGGCATCGTTTTCACGGTCGAGGCTCCCTAAGTTCGCGCGCTGGCAAACCAGCCAATCACACCATCGACGCACGATGCCCGATTCTAGTCGTAATGCCTGTGGTGGTGATGGTGGTGATGGTGGTGGTGGTGCGTGTATGGGGAGGCGTCCGAGGACGTTGACGGCTGGGAGGACGATGACTTATGAGCCGTCCGAGTCGAGGTCCCTGAACCGCTCGACGAGGTGTCGCCGGTTGTGGGGTCGGGAACCAAGTCCTGTCCTGTAGTCGTCTCCTGTCCCGTAGCCGTCGAGGCGCTGCCCGTCCCCGAGTACTGGCCGGAGTAGTAATGGTGATGGTGGTGATGGTGGTGATAATAGGGATGGTGTCTATGCCAAGGGTAATGGTGATGATGGTAGTAGTGGTGGTGGTACGGATGCCCGTAGCGCGCGTGCGAATGCATAGCGCTGGGATGAGCATGCATACTGTGGACAGGCTTCGCATGGACCTTTGCCGCGGCGGACGTGCTTAGGGGCGGGGCCGCGTCTGCCGAGGGCACGGAGAAACCTACGCACATCACTGCGGTGATGGCAGCGGGGACGACCAGGCGCCAAAACCGCAACGCCGCAACGAAACTCCGCGGAACAGTTCTCACGTCAATTCTCCTTTGCGACTAAGTTTCCAAAGCCTCTATCAAGATAAACCGCGACTGGTCCCGGCGGGCGCTTCGCGGCCGTCGGACGCTGGCAAGCCATTCTTTATGTTAGACGCCTTAAGTGGTAAAGATTTCAGAAAATAACAGGATCGGTGGTTAACGATGCCCGCCCCCTGCTGTCTGAATCCATCGCCATCCCCTTTTCACGAGGAAACCGACATTCAGAACAACCTGGATATTAAACTGACATTCTAGTATTTTTCTGCATCTGCCACAAGTGGTTGCCAGGTGAAATCATCACTACCTCTGGCGTGGGGGTTGTGGCAACGTGAGACGCGGGCGGCCGGGTTTCTCCGCACTCGGCAGCGAAGCCGCCAGAGGAGCCGGGCTATTCATGGCGTCCCACGGCTGTGTCAGCCGTGTTGAAGTTGGGAAGGCTGCGGTACTCGTAACCGTTCAGCAGATGCCACGGAACTGGGTTTTGCGTCCCCAGAGCCTCCCCAAAGCGGCCCTGGACAAATCTATAGAACTGTGACAGGCTGATATCATCTCGTTAGCAGAACACTCGTCAAAAAGTGGCAAGGCGGTCGCGGGGCTTTCCGCCCAGTTCTCAGACTCTGAGGCACGATATGAGACAGACTCGTAATTTAAGACAGGGCTTGATGCAGAGGAATTTCGGCGCGTGTTGCGGCATCCTGCTGGGATGCATCGCGCTGACCGCTGGCCCCGCCTGGGCGGACGTGATTACGGCTACCGGCGATCCCATCGCCGACCAGTGGACGTTGCAAGGCGATTCCTTGGCCCCGGGAACTTTTATCCGGGAAACCGCCTCTTGGAATTTCCAGGTGTTTAGCGCGGCGATCACCTTGACGGCCGGCAACCCGTTGGTCAACGGGACGACGTGGTGCGTGGGCGATCAGGTCCTCGGCATGGGCGGCGTGATGGACGGTCCGCAGCCGATCCTGCCGCGGCTGGTGGCCAAGTTCGGCACGACCGCGGCCACCTTCGACCCCTCGTCGACCGCCGCGCCCTATCTCCCGCCTTCCGCGTACAACGACAACGACACGGTGTACGGCGACGGCGTCGGTGGTTTGTCAGGGGCCGGCAACGGCGGCTTCATGGTGACTTACGGCTACAAGAGCGATTATCCAAGCTACGCGCTGGACCCGGCCAGCCAGAACGACGCCCTCATCACGCCGGCCGCCGGCAACCTCTACTACTATTCCGGCGGCGTCCAACAGGCACTGAGCAGCGGCGATTTCGGTCGCGTGATCGCCGACTTCCAGACGGACAGTTCCGGCGCGCTGGTCACCCAGGATGATCAGAACGGCAATCCCAGCAGCATGCCCGTTTTACAGTCATTCGAGGTCTTTCTGGATCTCAGCGACCTGACCCGCGCCGGTTACACGCAGATACCGTCCGTGGACGGCACGGGAGACATGGCGCTGCAATTCAAGACGGATTCGTACACGGACGGCTATGTCGGCGGGTTTGCCAGCGTCGCCGTTCCCGAACCGGCCACCCTCGCGCTCTTGGGCTCGGCCCTGCTGGGGCTTGGCGTCGTTTATCTGCGGCGGCGTCGGGTCGTTGCCGCGGCCTGACGAACGGCAATCTGCACCGATTGCCGCGGGGGAAGAAAGGAGTATACTGGCCGCGGTGAGTTTCCTTTCGCATTTCAGGAGAAGTCTTCATGGCTGCCGATCAAGACTATCATCTCATCAACCTGCAATTCGGCGCCCACGAGCTGCGCCGCTTGGGCGAGTTGGAGTTGAAATACCTGGCCGAGGTGATGCAAGGGGAGACGCTCAGCAACTACATCAGCGAGCAAAGCTTGACGCGCCGCTTCGAGGAGGCCTTCGCCGCCAGGGTCGGAGTGAAGAAGGCGATGGCCAAGAGCAGCGCCATGTCGGGGCTTTTCGAGGCGGCGAGCGTCTCCGGGGCCGGGCCTGGTTTCGAAGTGATCTGCGACCCGATCGTCCACTTCGGCGGGCTGGCGGCGCTGTTCTTCAACGCCGTGCCCCGCTTCGCCGACGTCCGCCGCGACACCTACAACATGGACCCCGCTTCGCTGCTGGCCAACATCACGCCCTTGACCCGCGCGGTGATCCTCACCCACCTCTGGGGCCAGAGCGCCGAGATCGACACCATCGCCGAAATCTGCCGCGACAAGGGCATCTTCCTCATCGAGGACTGCGCCCACGGCATCGGCGCCCGCTGGAACGGCCGGCACGTGGGCAGCTTCGGCGACCTGGGAGTGTTCAGCTTCCAGGAGTTCAAGCAACTCTCCACGGGCGACGGCGGCATGAGCACGACCAACCACGAGGAACTCTTCGACAAGCTCCGCAACGTCTGGTGGTTCTCCGGCGAGTCGCCCCAGTTCGTCTACGGCAATTATCGCATGAACGAGGTCACCGCGGCGGTCGGCCTGGCCCAATTGGAAAAGATCGACGGCATCCTGGCCACCTATGCCAAGACGCTGGCCATCCTCAACGAGGCGATCGGCGATTGCGAATGGCTGAAGCCGCGGCATGTTCCCCGGCAGGCGGAGATGGTCGGCTACTGGTGGAGCTGCGCGTGGGAGGGCGATAAGCACGGCCTGTCGTACGAGCGGTTTCAGAAGCTCAGCGAGGAGTTGAAGGTGGGCTTGCGTTTCGGGTTCAACCATTATCCGGCCCAGGATTTTCCCATTTTCCGCGAGACGACGGCCTACCGGACACATCCCGATTGCCCGGTGCGCTGCCCGCTATACACGGCCAAGAGCACCTTCCGCTACACCTGGAACCAGACCCCGGTGTGCCAGGACCTGATGCCGCGGCTGGTCACCGTGAACCTGATTTTCCTTCCCATTGCCGCCGCGGAAACCATGGCCGACCGCATCCGTACGCTGATCAAGAAGATGGAGCAATAGCAGGCCGTGACGCAAGAGCCGACAACCTGCGCGCTCGACGGCAAGCGGTTCCGCATCGAGCTGGACCCGCGGCGGGGTGGAAAGGTCGTCGCCGTCCTGGACCGCACCCTCGGCCGCAACCTGCTGGTGGATCAGCCGTCCGCGGGGCGGCTGCCGCTGGAAGGCGGCCGGGTGTTCTCCGTCTCCGGATGGGACGAGGCCATGCCCACCCTGGAGCCGTGCGACGAAGTGCCCACGCTGGGCTACGCCTGGCACACCCCGGCGGCGTGCCGCGTGGGACCCGACGGCCTGGTGTCCGACTGGACCATGCCGGGCTGGTCCATGCAGCGACGGATCAGCAGCGATGATGCCGGCTTGCAGGCGGACTACCGCATCGTCAATACCGCGTCGCGGCCGCAGCGGCTGATCTGGGCGGGCCACGCGTTGTATCCCCTGGAGGGACTGCGGGAGCTGGTTGTTCCCGGCGGTCCGATCCGGCCCGGCCCCGGTTGCGACCTGGCCGAGGTCCAGCGCCGCTTCCAGCCCTCCGGCCCGCGGCGCGTCACGTCGGCCTTCGAGCAGGCCGTGATGTCGTGGAAGTTCTTCGTGCCGGCCGACGGCGAGGTGTCGCTCCGGTACGGCGACGCCGTGCTCACCGTGGCCACCGACGCCCCGTGGCTGGGCATTTGGCTGAACCTGGGGAGGTTCGCCGTCCGCTGCGTCGGCGTCGAGCCCACCAACGAGCCGACCGACTTCCTGCAAGACGTTGCCGCGGCCGTTCCCGCCGGCGGCGAGAAGCGTTTCCGTTGGAGCCTGAGGAGCGAAACATGAACGTCGTGTCGATCATGGCGCACCAGGACGACGAGATGCGGTGCCTGGGGACGATGCTGAAATGCCAGGCCCGCGGCGACACGCTCGCCTTCATCACCGTCACCGACGGCTCGCTGGGCTTCGTGAACCGGCCGGAGATCGCCCGCGCCGAGGCCGCCGCAATCCGCCATGCCGAGATGACGGCCCTGGCCGGGGCTGTCGGGGCACAATACGTCAACCTCCGCGAGCAGGATGAATTCCTCTACGACACGCCCGAGGTCCGCGTGAAGCTCATCGAGGCGATCCGCCGGGTCCGCCCCGAATTGATCTTCACCCACTGCGGCGAAGACTACAACCTCGACCATACCACCGTCCACGCCCTGGCGCGGCAATGCGCCATGCACTCCTGCCTGCCGGTGATCCGCACGGAGTCGGCGCCGCTGGCCGCATCGCCGGCGATCTTCCTGGTGGAGCCGCACGGGCCGTTTGCCTTTCCCGCCACCCACTACGTCGACATCTCCGACTTCTTCGAGAGGAAGGCGGAGTTGCTGGGCTGCCACCGCTCGCAGGAAGAGGCCTTCCAGAAGGCGTTCCACATGGGGTTGCGGGATCTGTCGGCCAAGCTGGACGTTTACCGCGGCGACCTGGTCGGCTGCCGCTATGCCGAGTGCTTCGCGCCCATGCCGGCCCGCGGGGCGGTCAAGGCGTATTCCGTGCTCCCCTAGGCGCAGCCTGGTCGAGAAGGGGCGGATCGAGAAGCACGCCGGCTACTTCGCCATGTCCTTCAGCAGCTTCAGCGCCCGCACCTTGACCTTGTTGCAGGCGGGCTTGGCGGGCCGATCCATGAGCTCGCCGGGTTTAAACGGGTTCGGCACGCCCTGCTGCGCGGGCCGGGCAGGGACCGTTTTCTTCTCGATCTTCACCAGCCCCGGGATTACGATCGCGCCGGCGCCCTCATCGCTGAGGCTCTTTTTGATTTCGGCGGCCAAGGCGTCCAGCACGGCGGCGACCTGCTGCTTGGGCACGTCGGTGGCGGCGGCGATGTTGGCCATCAGTTCGGTCTTGGTCAAGGGCTTCTTTGGAGCGGGGGCGGCTTTGGCCATGCTTTTTCTTCTCCTCGGTAATGGAACAGAAACTAATGGTGGGGCTCGCTGCGCTCGACCCACCCTACAAATTTGCGACCCTCCACAACAGCAACTAATTAGAGCCGTTTTGGGGAAAAATGCAAGCCGGGATCGGCCCGATAT
Organism: Thermoguttaceae bacterium; assembly: GCA_052139835.1. GTDB lineage: Bacteria > Planctomycetota > Planctomycetia > Pirellulales > Thermoguttaceae > JBKQVT01. The sequence goes on along the minus strand of JBKQVT010000130.1, from coordinate 5,129 downwards.
GCCCTCCCCTATTCCGCCTTGACACCGCTCAGTGGATGGTGGACGACGGCGTCCCAGGCCAACTCTTGCAGCAGGCGGTTGAGCTTGTATGCCCCATCCGGATCGCGGCCGTCTGCCAACACGGCGGGCACGGGCAAGCCCAGCGGGTTCGACCGATAGATCACGGCATAATTGCAATAGGTCGCCAGCACTTCCAGGGGCACTTGGGGATGGCCCCAGCAATCGCAGAAGAGATCCCATTGTTTCTTCAGCCCCGGCGCGGCGCCGGCGACGATCTTCTCCCGCAGCGCGAGGGTCGCTTGCCCCACCGGCACGATGAGCAACACGTCCTTGCCCAGCCGCCGATTCACGCCGCGGACATAGTCGCCGAGGTCGCGATCGTAGAGGGCCTGCTTTTTCCGCAACTCCGCCAGCACGGTGGCGTTGTGGTCCACCTTCTTGCCGCAATCCAAGGGATACTTGGGTTCGTAGGTGTCGTTGGGCATCCAGAACTCCTGGACGGCGACGCGAATTTGCGGGTTGTGCTCGACGCCCAGCCGGGCGAACTTTTCGATTCCCTCGTCGGGCATCCAAATGGGCGAGAGGGTGAGCACGTCGACTTTGCCCGCGCGCAGGGCGGCCTTGGCCTGGTTCTCCCGCTCCGGCACGTCCCAGTGCTGAATGATGCGCGAGCCGCCGATCGACGAGAGGCCCGCGCCCACGTGGTCCCGGATGCCCGCGCCCTTGGCGATTTCAGCCAGGAGCGGGTAGACAAAGACGTGAAAACTATGACCGCAGGTGAAGACCCGCTGTCCCTTGGGCACCGGCCGCTTGCCCAGGTGCAGGGCGAAGAAGTCCTCGATGATCTGGAGGTACTCGGGGGTCAGGAATGCCGGGCCGCCGTGCGGTGCGCCCTTGAGCACCACGAGCGTGGCCTCCACGCCCGCCCTCTTCAGCGCCGCCGCCAGCTTCTCGCTCTGCGCCAGCGGCACCAGGTTGTCGCGGTCGCCGTGCATGATGAGGAAGGGCGCGGAGTCCTTGCTGACGTAGGTCAGAGGGCTGGCCGCGCGGGCCTTCTCCTTGTTGTCCTGGACCGGACCGCCGATCAGTTTGGCCACCACGCCGTCCGGCTTATTGGCCAGCGGGCCCATCGTCAGCATTTCGGTCGGCCCGAAGAAATCGACGACGCACTGGACGCGGCTGGACTGGTCGAGGTTGGCGCCCTTGTCGAACTCCTTCACGCCGCCGGCGGTGCCCAGCAGGGCGACCAGGTGGCCGCCGGCCGAAGGTCCCCAGACGCCGACGTGGTCGGGATCGATGTGATATTGGGCGGCGTTGGCCCGCAGCCAGCGGATGGCCGCCTTGCAGTCTTCGATCTGGGCCGGGAAGAGGGCGTGCTGGCTGAGGCGGTAGTTGATGGCGGCCACGGCGTAGCCCTTGGCCGCCAGCGGCACGGCGTCGCAGGTGTCTTTGTTGCCCCCTTCCCAGCCGCCGCCGTGAATCCAGACGACCAGCGGCAGCCGGCCCGTGGCCTTCTCGGGCAGATAGATGTCGAGGCGTTGCCGCTCGTGCCCGTTGGCCACATAGGGGAGGTTCCGAAAGGCTTGGACGCCTTGCGGCTCTGCGGCCGCCGAACTGATCCACGTCAACGTCACCGCCAGACCAATCATGCCGATCCACGTCCGTTTCATTTTTCATCTCCTTGGCCACCTGCGCGGCCGCTTGGTTTTCACGTAACCGTTCACGGAAGACCACCCCGCTCGGACCATATTGCAGGGGCGATCCGCAGATTACGCAGATTTGCGCAGAGGGAGCAGAAGCGACGGGGATAACAGCCGGTCGCTCACTACTCATCTTTCCTCTGCGAAAATCTGCGCAATCTGCGGATCAAGTTGGTCTTTTCTTTGTCTTCGCAGGTTCCAGTTTACGTCAACTCCGGGCAGTCGTCAACGAGCGCGGGCGGCGGCTTTCAGCGGGCGTTCTCCGCTGCCGCTTGGGGGCGAATTGGGCTATAATGCGGGCATGGCCGACGCCTCCTCTCGCCGCTGGTTCCGAATCACGCCAAGCCGCCTGCTGGTGCTGCTGCTGGCCGTCGAGGGATTTCTCTGGCTGGCCAACTGGTTTTGGTGGCTTCCGAAGGGCTACGGTGTGCTGATCGCCATATCGGCTGTCGGCGTCTTTCTGCTGCTGATGGTTCTCTGGTTCCTCGCCGCCCTGGTTTTTCGCTGGCGGTTCCAGTTCAGCCTCCTGTCGCTATTCGTGCTGACTGTCGCCGTGGCTCTCCCGTTCGCTTGGCTGGCGACGGAAATGAAAGCGGCAAGGGAGCAAGGTAAGGTGGTGGAGGAGATTCAGAAGCTCGGCGGTGCGGTGTGTTACGATTACGAGCAGGACCCGAGCAACACCCCAGGCAAGCCGCCCGAGCCGACATGGCTGCGTGGGTTGCTGGGGGATGATCTGTTCGCAAACGTGACGTGGGTCGCTCTTCGCAACTCAAGAATTAGCGATGCCGGGCTGGGACAATTCAAGGGATTGGCCGAACTCAAATACCTGGACCTCGACGAGACGAAGGTTAGCGATGCCGGGCTGGAACACCTCAGAGGATTGCCCAAACTCCAACTTCTGGGCCTGAGCGAGACGAGGGTCGGCGATGCCGGGCTGGAACACCTCAGAGGATTGACCCGGCTGCAACATCTGTCCCTCAACGACACGAAGGTCGGCGATGCCGGGCTGAAACACCTCAAGGGATTGACCCAACTACAAACGCTGGGACTCGAAAAAACCAAAGTCACCGATGCCGGATTGGAACACCTCAAGGGGTTGACCCAACTCGAAGAACTGGACCTCGACGAGACGAAGGTTAGTGATGCCGGGCTGGAACACCTCAGAGGATTGACCCAACTCCAAGTTCTGGGCCTGAGCGACACGAAGGTCGGCGATGCCGGGCTGGAACACCTCAGAGGATTGCCCCAACTACAATGGCTGGTCCTCAATGGCACGAACGTGGGCGATGCCGGGTTGGAACACCTCAGAGGATTGACCCAGTTCCAAGGGCTGGACCTCGTGGGCACGAGGGTGAGCGATGCCGGGTTGGAACACCTCGAACGATTGACCCAACTTCACCGCCTGTCGCTCGGCAGCACCAAGGTGAGCGATGCCGGGCTGGAGCACCTCAAAGGATTGACCCGGCTCCAAACGCTGTGGCTCTACAACACGAAAATCAGCGATGCCGGGCTCGAAAACCTCAAAGGATTCCCCCGGCTCATGTGTCTCGACCTCAGCGGGACGAAGGTGAGCGATGCCGGGCTAAAACACCTTAGAGGATTGGCCGAACTCCAAAGGCTGATCCTCGCCAACACGATGGTCAGTGATGCTGGTGTAAAAAATCTCCGGCAGGTGTTGCCAAGATGCCACATCCGGCTCTGATATTACCGCCCCCGTTCCCAGCCCCCCGCTGGTTCGTCCCCACGCCCGGCCGTCCGAAGCTTCTTGTGGCTGAGGAGTCATTGCTACGTCGGGAGCCGCCGACCGTCACGCCGGTCCTTTGATCGCCTCGACCTGCAAACGGACCATCGGCACATGGATCAGCCCCTCGGAGTCGATGGGGTGGCTCTTCACGTACCCTTCGACAACCTCGTCGAAAAACTGCTGCTGCAAATCGGCGGGAACTCGTTGCCAATACGGCATCCACGTCGTTCGCAGCCAGCCTTCCAGCCCCTTCCGGCCCTCCTGGGTCATGTCCTTGGGAATCAGTTCCAGCCGTAGGGCCACGAAACCCGCCTCACGCAACCAACGGCCGTACTCGTCTGGGCTGTGGAAGCCCCAGGGGAACGTCATGCCGACGAAATAATCGGCCCATCGTGGCCGGGCGATGACCTCGAAGACCACCTGGGCAACAGCGGCGGCATTTCCTTGGCCGCCGAATTGCAGCAGCACACGCCCGCCCGGACGCAAGGCCCGTCGAATTCCCGTCAGCACCGGTCGGTGATCGATTACCCAGTGCAGGCAGGCAAACGAGATCACCCAGTCGAACTGCTCTTGGAAGTCCAACGACTGGGCACTGCCTTGCTGGAATCGCAAGTTCCCGAAGGCTTCCGCAGGAAACTCCTTGCGGGCGAACTCGACCATTTCGGCCGAGGCATCCAGGCCCACGACTGATCCCTGGGGTACGTGCCGGGCGACTTCCGCCGTGATCTTGCCGTCGCCGCAGCCGATGTCGAGAATCCGCTCATGGCCCTTCAGGGCGAGTGTTGCAAGGACCTCGCTGGCCCACTTCTGCTGCTGCGAGGAATGCTGATGGTAGTCGTTTGCGTTCCACTGGGTCATGGTTCCGATCTCCCGGCCCGCCCTTGCTCGCCGGTTCGCTCTTCTCGAACAAGGGAGCACGGCGGTTCGGCCGGCAGCAGCTTACCCGGTCCGACACCGACAGGCAGCCGAGGAGGCCGCACCCAGAGGTGGGAGAACTGCAACCCATCAGACGATGAATGGGTTGCAAAACTTGCTCTCAAATCTGTCGCCGTAAGTTATTGCGATTTAAGAGTTTCAAAGTACCGGAGGAGGGACTTGAACCCTCATGTCCTAACGGACACTGGATTTTGAGTCCAGCGCGTCTGCCATTCCGCCACTCCGGCAAAGATCAATCCTGAAGGACTTGCGTTAACCATCCCGCGGCCTCCGTAAGGGGACAGTCTCATTTTCGCGGGCCCATCGCTACGCGATGGTGCCCCGCCGCGAAAATCGGGACAGTCCCCGGGGACGGCCATCGAATCTATTTTAGCACGCCCGGCGCCGCTTGGGAATCCTTACGCCGGCGGCAAGCGGGCGGAGGCCACCCCCTCGATCTCCACCAGCAGATCGGGACGGCAGATATCGGCCAAGGCGTAGGTCGTCGGCCGCTGGCCCAGCCGCCGTTGGCAGACCGCCCGGACCGAGGCATAGTCCTCCGGCCGCTTGACGTAAACGCGGACCAGGCCGAGGCTTGCCAGCGAGGCGCCCAGTCCGGGCAGGCCGTGACGGCAGAGGTTCTCCTCAGAGGCCGTGAATCAAATGCGGTTTGCCGCTTGTTCGGTTACGTACGGTCGCCAGACCGGTTTGACGGTTTCGTGTCGAGCGAGACCGGCTTGCGGGCCGCGCCGCCCGTCAGGACGAAGCGC
>JBKQVT010000129.1:0-17731 GCA_052139835.1 Thermoguttaceae bacterium | reverse complement strand
AGATGCTCGACTGGATCGCTCACGAAATCGTCGTCCTATACCACGACGGCACAGCACCTTGCGTCGTTCGGCCGCCATAAACCGGAACTTGGAACTACTGGATTAGGGATTAGGGATTGGGGATTGGGGATTGGGGATTGGCGTAGGGGGAGTATACGACGCCCTGTGCGTTACTTTTCAATCCCTCCATTGTCCCCAGCCGGCGATGGCGATTCAACCCCCCGGCCATTTTTATCCGCCGCGGGTGGTCTGCTGGTAGTGCAGCAGGCGGGCCATGGCGTGGGAGCGGTCGCGGGAGCGTGCCAGCAGCAGGGCCAGGGCGTCGATATGTTTGCCGAAATCGGCGACCGGCTCCCCCGGCGCTTCCCGCGGCCGGCCGAAAATCGGCCACCGCGCGAAGCAGAAGAGGATGCCGACCGCCGCCATGTGCATGAGGATCCAGTTGGCGGGCCAAAGGTGGAAGATTTCCACGCCGGTGGAAAAGCCCGAGGGGTCCTTCTCGTAGATCGGCGGGCCGCCGGACCAGCTTTCCAGGAAGGCCACGTGTTTCTTCGGCGGTCCGATGCGATCGATCAGTTTTCCCGCCAGCTTGCGATGCTCGTGGTTGACGAGCATGGCGTTGAGGAGGAACGACCCGTTGGCCACCACGATCAACTCGCCCACCCCGTCTTTGCCGACCGTGGCGCTGCTGACCAGGACGTCGTCTCCGGATTTCAGGAGCGTGTCGGCTTCGCCGTCCGGCTCGAGGTTCGTGGCCAGTTGGATTTCCACCTTCGCCGGGTCCACGTCGGCCAACCAGGATTCTTCGCCGGAGAGCGTGCGGATTTTCCGCGCGCGGTCTCGATGGCGGACCGTGAACCACTCGCACTCGACCGACTTGGACACATCCTCGCGGAGGCCCTGAAACGACAGCCGGGCATCCGCCAGGCGGCCGCGGATCAACTCCTTCTGATCGGCCGGCGCCAGCGGAAGAACCTTTTCCCAGTACCACGGGGCGGCGTCGAAATCGCGCCCCACGTAGATCAACGTGCGGCCGGGGGCCTCGGAGAGCCACCGCTCCAGCCACTTGCGGACCTTCTCCGAGGGCGGCTGGAAATCGTCGGGAAACCACACGATGCAGTCGGCCCAGCGGGACAACCGCGGCGACAGCGCCGACATCGACACCACCTTGTGCCCGGCCGCCTCGAACATCGTCCCCAGCACGCCCGTGCCGTTGACGCTCGTGGTGGCGCCCGGCCCGTTGCGTTGGCCGTAGGTCGTCTCCAGGTCCCGCTGGCAGCCCGCCGAGAAGATAAGGATGAAGGATAAAGGATAAAGGAGGAAGGCCGGCGGGCGACGCTTGCGAAACCGCAAGCGGGCGGCCGAGCGTTTCGGAGTTGCAGTACTCTCTTGCCGACGCATCACTTCCAATCCCCAGTCCCCAGTCCCCAGCCCCTATGTCTCTGCCGCCAGCGTCTCGAACTCCTCCAAGCGGGTCCAGCAGGACTCGAAGCGGCCGCGCAGCAGCATGCGGTCGCCGAAAAAGACGTCTTCAAAAGTCACCATCGTCTGCTCCACCAGGCGCTGCAGCGCGGCCCTTGCACCGACCTCGCGGAGGTACTGGCGGTTGGTTTTGCCCTTGGACAGGCGGATGATCTGTCGCTTGTCGAGCTCAACGAGCTGGAAACTGAACAGGTAGACGATGGCCGCGCCGTAGTTGCCCGCTTCATAATGCCGGCGGGCCTCGGCCAGCAGGTCGAGGTGTCCGGTGGCCACCGGGAAGGGCAGCGACTCGATGCGGGCGGCGTCGCCATCGTCGGGGACATGTGGGGCCGGGCTTTCCTCGGGCTGGCGGTTGAGAAAGGCCCGCAGCAGCAGAAAGGCCAAGACCCCCAGCAGCATCGCCAGCAGCATCCAGGCCAGCAGCCGCACCAGCGCGCCCAGTGCGCTGAAGCGATCCGCAGACCCCTCGGACGCCGCCGCGGGGGTTTCCACCTTCACGGGCTGGACGTCGTCGCGCTGGGCATCGTACCAGGGATAGTTGGGCCAGCGCCGCAGGGCATCGCGGCCGGCCGTCACCGAGACGTCCGCCTCCGCCGCCGCCAGGCACGTCGCCGGGGAGAGGCAAACCAGCAGGATGCCGCAGCGCGCCAGGGCGGTCATAGCAACTCCCTTTCCAAGCGGGCCCCCTCGGCGCGCATCATCAGTTCCACTTCCCAGCCTTCGCGGCGGATCCGCAGGTCGAGATAACCCAAGAATCGCAGCACGGCGAAGAAACCGGCGGTGGCCCACAGGGCCAGGGGATAGTACAACGTGTAGGCCAGCGTGCTCTCCTCCCGCTCATCGAGCATCAGGGCCGCGATAAAACAGAGGGAGCCCCAAACGGAAAGGAAAAGCATCGCGCCGACCAGCGCGGCGGAGATCCACTGCGCGAAGAGCTCGCCGCCGGACCCCGAGTGCAGGGCGGTCAGGCGGCGATTGGTGTTCATCGCCTGCGCCCGGCGGCGGACGAAGGGATTGCGCTCCAGCAGGATCACCTCGCTGACATAGGGCCAGAGGACAAAAGGCAGGAACCAGGTGAGCACCCAAGGGACCAGCAATCCCCGCAACAGCACCTGGTAGAGCGTCAACTGGGGGAGCGAGGCGGCGAAATTCCGCGCGATCTTTCTGGAATCGACTTGCTCGGAGAAGAGCGCTTGCCCCAGGCACAACGTGACCGGGGCGGTCACCAGCGGCGCCTCCCAGAGCACCATGAGGAACATCAGCCACAGGTAGAGGGCGGGAAAGGGGATATCGGGGTCAACGGTCAAGGCGCCGGCCAGGAGCCAGGCGTTCAGCAGCATGGCGGGGACCACGCCCACGACCAGCGCCGCGGCCAGCGACCCGGCATAGGCCCGGATCACGCGCAGCGTGAGGTCGAGGATTTCCAGGTAGCCGCGCTCACGGATGGCGATGCGGTTCTGGTCCAATTGCACGGTCGTCTCCCCAATAGCCCAGGACAAGCAGGTAAAAGAGCATCATGATCGTCGAGACGATCGCCACGGCGGCCTTGACCCAGTAAGGCGCGCTCGAAGGCGAGAGGAAACCTTCGATGGCGGCCGCCAGCAGGAACATGACGACGGCGGCGCAGGCGATGGGCAGGCAATCCTCGCCGGCCCGGCGCAGCGATTCGATCCGTCCCAGCCCGTGCGTGTTGACCAGCGCAAAGCCCAGTCTCATGCCGGCGGCCGCGCAGAGCACGATGGCGGTCAGCTCGAAGGGTCCGTGGGCGGTGACGAAGGTGAAGAAGTTGTCCTTGTGCGGCGTGGTGGCCATGTAGCCGAAGACTGCGCCAAGGATGGCCGCATTGTAGACGGTCTCGAACAGCCCGCCGATGCCGAAAAACAACCCGAAGGCGAAGCAGCGCAGGCCGATGCCGGCGTTGTGGGCGATGTAGAAGCCGGCCATGAAGCTGTCGGCGTTCGCGTCGCGGTCGTGAATCGGGGTCGAATACATCTCCTCCAACATCGTCGTCATCTCCTTGCCGATCACGGCCTGGCCGAATTCCGGATTGGCGTAGGAGAGGGCGCCGGCCAGGGCGAACACGCCCCAGAAGACCAACATCGCCAGCCGCAGGCAGCCGTCGCAAAACAGCCGCCGCGGCATCCGCACGAACATCTCCCGCCACCACTCGCGCCAGCGGAAGGTGCGGGCGCGGTAGAGCTGGTTGTGGGCCCGGCCCACCAACTGGTGGAGATACTGGATCGTGGCCGGCGGAAACTGGTAGGCGTCGGCCAGCGCCAGGTCGGCGCAGGCGGCGCGATACATGGCGGCCAGCCGCGCGGCGTCGGCGGGCGGGATGACGCGTCGCGAAAGACCCGCCGTCCGCGCGCAGAGTCTCTCCAACTCTCGCCACTGCGGCTGCCGGGCTTCCAACAAGGCGGAGACTTTCATGGGGCGTCGAGAAATTGCAAAGAGGGCATTTCGGGAACTTCCGCGAACGGGCTCTGCGGCGCCTGAAACGGCGAACCGCCCACCACCGCCTCGTCCTCGCGGTCGGTGATGAAGGCCCGCTGATACAGGGCGCACAGGAGCATGTCCAGATCGGTGCCGGCGGGCAGTTGGAACCTCTGCCGCAAGGGCTCGGCGACGTGGCGGGCGATCTCCAGCCGGCGGCCCGGCGAGAAGGCCGTCCGCCGCTGCACGTAGGCGGCCAGGGCCAGCCCCAACGACCGGCTGGCCTGGAAATTCGCCGGGATCAACGCCCCCAGCCGCACCGCCTCGGCCGCGCCGATCCGCGTCACCCCCGGCAGCCAGCCCTTCTCCTCGACCACCACCATCGTCCCGCTGGCGAGGTCGCCTAGTCGCTGAAAGCGATTGGTCATCGCCGCCGACCAAAGCCCGACCTGAAAGAAACACAGCGGCTGGGCGTCCACGATGCGCAACACGTTGCGGAGGATCGCTTGCAGGGCGTTGACCGGCTGGCCGTCCAGCGTGAGGACGCGGATCCCCAGCAGGCGTTTGCCGGGTGTTTGACCGTTCCAGAAGGTCTCGAAGAGGCCGCCGTAAAGCCAAAACAACACAAAGTAGAAAACCATCGCCATGGCGAGGCCCACCGCCGGCAGCCCCACCGCCCCAAGGACCAGCGTGGCGCCGATCGCCACCGCCGCGCCGGCCGCCACTTGGATCACCACGTCGATCAGAAACGCCGGCAGGCGGCGAAACGGCCCCGCCAGCCGGTAGCGAAAGGCGATGTTCTCCGGCGTGACGATTTCAACGGTCGTATCGAGGGGTGGGAGCGGGGAAGCCATGTCCTCCATTATTCTTCAAGAAAACACCCCTGGCAAGCGGGGGGGTGCTTCCACTTCCCCTTCCGGGCTTCTAAAATGGAACTGTGCGGAACGTGGAGTGCAACGAGTTGGGTGCCACTGCTGGCTTGTCCAGCAGTGCCGACATGCCACCCACCCGCCACACTGCTGGACAAGCCAGCAGTGGCACTGCCCCCTCTTACCGTCGGCAATATTGAAACATGGCCCTGATCATCCTCCGCTGTGTTTTCGTGCTCACCGCCGCCGGCCTGGGGGTGACGTTCGTCACTTCCTCCAACTTCCCGCAGACCTCGGCCTGGCTCGCCCCGGCCGTCTTCAGCGCCGTGATGCTGCTGGCCCTGGGCATCATCGCCCTGGACATCGCCATCCGCCGCAAGCAGCTCGACGTCATCTCGTCGGTCTACTTTGGCATGATCGTGGGCATCTTTCTGGCCTACGTGGTCGGCTTGATCCTTACGCCGCTGCAATTGTCCAAGAGCTTGCACGACGCTATCCAGTGGGTGCTGGCCCTGGTGTGCTGCTATACGTGCATCAGCTTGTTGTTGCAGACGAAGAACGATTTCCGCTTCATCATCCCCTACGTCGAGTTCGCCCGCGAGTTGAAGGGGAGCAAGCCCTGCATCCTCGACACCAGCGTGGTGATCGACGGCCGCATTGCCGACGTGGTGGAGACGCAGATCCTCGACAGCCAGTTGATCATGCCGAAGTTCGTCATCAGCGAGCTGCAGGGGATCGCCGACAGCTCCGACCGGCTGCGGCGGAGCCGCGGCCGCCGCGGACTGGACATCGTCAATCGCCTGCGGTCCAATCCCAAGGTTGAAGTGCAGATCTTCGACCGCGACCTGCCCGAGTTCGCCGGCCAGCCCGTCGATCTGCGGCTGGTGGCGCTGGCCAAGCACCTCAAGGGCCGGCTGGTGACCAACGACTACAACCTCAACAAGGTCGCCCGCATCCAGGGCGTCGAGGTCATCAACCTCAACGACCTGGCCAATGCCCTGAAGCCGATCTTCCTGCCAGGCGAACAGATCGAGGTGCGGGTGGTGAAGGCGGGGGAGGAGGCCGGCCAGGGCGTCGGCTACCTCGAAGACGGCACCATGGTCGTCATCGAGAGCGGCCGCGAACACATCGGCAAGCAGGTCTCCGTCGCGGTGACCAGCGTCTTGCAGACCAGTGCCGGACGCATGGTCTTTGGCCGCTGCGACAACGGCCGCTGAGGCGGCCGGGCGGAAGCGCCGCTCGTGGCCAGCCGCGCTGGGGGCGCGCTCAGCCACCCAGGCCGCAGGGGGGCCCGACTCGCCAGGTCAAGCCCATGCCGAGGTAGTATACGGCCAGCGAGGCTTCCGCATTGGCGCCGAACTGGCTCGATTGCTTGGGGAGGAAGCCGGCAAAGATGTCCAAGTCGAGGTTCGGGACCAAGAAGCCCTCGCGCCCCACGCCGAAGGTGATGCGGTGCTGATTGACACAAGGCACGCAGGCGGCCTGGAAGAGCTGCACGATGTCCTGTCCCACCGGGTTGCCGTCCAGGTTGCCGCCGACGCTGTGGTTGATGGGACTGCTGTTGTAGGAGTAGCCCAGGCGGTACTTGCATTGCCCGCAGGTCAGTTGCGCGGCGACGGCGAAGGCCCATTGATTGACGAACACGTCTTGCCAAAGGGCGGCGTCGTCCCAGAGCTTGTAGTAGACGTCGGCGGCAAGGAGCAGGTCGCCGCCCATCAGGCTGTGGTTGGCGATGCCGAGGCCGATGGTCGCGGGCTGATCGACGTCCAGGTCGCGGTAGGTGCCGTTGAAGCGAATGGCGTTGGGGAATTGGAAGTCCATTTTTGACTGGTAGAATGCGCCGATCGTGTTGCAGCCATTCAGGTCGTAGGTGACCCCGCACGTCCCGCGCAGCGCATAGTCATGCACCATGGCGCTGCTGATGAGCGGCCCGATGAATCCCAATTGCTCGAATCCGGTTCCCAGGGTCATGGCCGCGCCGACCGAGAGCTGGTCGGTCAACTGGACGCCGACGGCGCTATTGACGCCGAGGACCATGTACTCGTTGCTGACGTTATTGAGGAAGCTGTTCGCCGGGGCCAGGCCGCGGTACTCGTCGCCCAGGCCGCTGAGGCCGGCCAACCCCACGCCGACAACCGCCGGCAGGCCGCGGCCGCGGAGGTCTTGGATCACGCCGATGTCGGTATTGGCAAACCCTTGCGTCCGCGAGGTGACGCTGAAGGGGATGTGGTCCAGCGGCGGGTTGCTGCTGGTGACCGTGGGATACCCCTCGACCCACGCGCCTCCCATGGTGAACTGCGTGCCGTGAAATTGCGTCAGCGTGGCGGGGTTGCCGAAGATCGCCGCCGGCACATCTTGCGGCATGGCGAGGCTCACCCCCGCCATCCCTCCGGCCGCCGGCGTCAGCACGTTCTGGGTGTCCGAGCCATACCCTTGGCCAAGCGCCCGCGGGGCGTGTCCCACCAACACCAAACCCGCAACCAAGACAACGACCGTGAACCTGCTGTTCATCGCCACCGCCTCCCTGTGCTGAAAACAGGCCGCCCATCCCGCCCATCGGCCGCGGGAAAAGACGGCGGCCAAAAGCGCCTGCGGCCGATGTCCCCGGCGGTCGGCCTGCCGGACGCGCCAGCAGGAGCAACCCAACGTGAGGATTCCGCTTCCACCAGTCGCATCGGCTTTGGCGGAAATGGGGCTTAAGACGAGTCTATCGTGGATAAGGGTTTTTCCGCCCGCAGGGCCGTTGAAACCGGCACAAACGGCAATCCTTTCCAGGGAGAAGCACTTGGCGGCAGCCAGGAAGAAATGGCCGCCGAGGCTTGCCGAGCCACAGGGTGGTGTCTAAAATTTCCCGCTGGATCGCCGTATCGCTTCCAGCAGGCGTTCTCTTCGATTTCGACCTGAAGCGGACCCAGTCCGGCGCACTGCCCAACGTCGTGGAAACCCTGCTCGCCCTCGGCCCTGCCAGGGGGCAGCCCAAACCATCCCCCCAAGCAAACCCGGAGACAAAGCCCATGAAACGTACGAAACGAATCCGCCTGTGTGGAGCGGCGATTGCGGTCACCACGGCCGCGGTGCCGGGCATGGCCCAGGAGGTCACGGGAGTGCCGGGCTCGCCCAGCGCCACCACCACGATCAGCGGGAAGCAGCTCCCCGCGCCGGGGCCGAAATTCGGCGGCGTGATCGGGGACAACGCCGCGCAGTCCAAGGCGTGGTGGGCGCCGCGGATCGTGCCGCCCAAGGGCGCCCCCAACGTGCTCTTGATCATGCTCGACGACGTGGGCTTCGGCGCCCATAGCACCTTCGGCGGCGTCATCCCCACGCCCACGTTGGACCGGCTCGCCAAGACCGGCCTGCGCTACACTTGTTTCCACTCCTGCGCCCTCTGCTCGCCGACGCGGGCCGCGCTCATCACGGGGCGCAACCATCACTCGGCGGGCTTCGGCGTGGTCTCCGAGCAGTCCACCGGTTTTCCCGGCTACAACAGCATCATTGCCAAAGACAAGGCCACCATCGGCCGCATCCTCCGCGACAACGGCTACGCCACCTCGTGGTTCGGCAAGGACCACAACACGCCGACCTTCCAGGCCAGCCAGGTCGGGCCCTTCGATCAGTGGCCCACCGGCATGGGCTTCGAGTATTTCTACGGCTTCGTGGGCGGCGACAGCAGCCAATGGGAGCCCAACCTCTTCCGCAACACCACGGCGATCTATCCCTACGTCGGCCATCCGGGCTGGAACCTGACCACGGCGATGGCCGACGACGCGATCGACTGGCTGAACCAACTCAACCAGATCGATCCCGGCAAACCGTTTTTCTGCTACTACGTGCCCGGCGCCACCCACGCGCCGCACCACCCTACGCCGCAGTGGGTCGAGAAGATCCACAAAATGCACTTGTTCGACAAGGGCTGGAACGAGCTGCGCAACGAGATCATCGCCAACCAGAAGCGGCTCGGCGTGATCCCCCAGGATGCGAAGCTCACTCCCTGGCCGGACACGCTGCTGAAGCGCTGGGACGCCCTGACGGCGGATGAAAAGAAGATGTTCATCCGCCAGGTCGAGGTCTATGCCGCCTACCTCGCCTATACCGACTACGAGATCGGCCGCGTCATCCAGACGATCGACGAGATGGGCAAACTGGATAACACGCTCATCATTTACATCTGCGGCGACAACGGCTCCAGCGCCGAAGGCACGCTGGTGGGCACGCCCAACGAGGTGGCCATGTTCAACGGCGTCGAAGTCCCGGTGGCGGACCAGTTAAAGTATTTCTACGACGCCTGGGGCACGGACCGGACCTACAACCACATGGCGATCGGCTGGACCTGGGCCTTCGACACGCCGTACAGTTGGACCAAGCAGATCGCCTCGCACCTCGGCGGCGTCCGGCAGGGGATGTGCGTTTCCTGGCCGCGCCGCATCAAGGACGCCGGCGGCATCCGCAACCAGTTCCATCACGTGATCGACGTCATGCCGACGATCCTCGAAGCCTGCGGTATCCGCCCGCCCGAGGTGGTCGACGGCATCAAGCAGAGCCCGATCGAAGGCACCAGCTTCGCTTACACCCTCGACGAGGCCAACGCCGACGCGGCCTCGCGGCACAAGACGCAGTATTTCGAGATGATGGGCGACCACGCCATCTACCATGAAGGCTGGCTGGCGAGCACGAAGGTCATCCGCCCGCCGTGGATCGTGGCCGGGCCGGTCAACCCGGATCCTCTCAACAACGTGACCTGGGAGCTGTACGACCTGACGAAGGACTGGACGCAGTATGACGATATTGCCGCCTCCCATGCCGACAAGCTGGCGGAACTCAAGGCGCTGTTCCTCACCGAGGCACGGAAGTATCAGGTGCTGCCGCTGGACGCCTCGGTGGCCACGCGGCTGGTGGCGCCGCGGCCGAACATCACCGCCGGCCGCAGCCAGTTCGTCTACACCAGGCCGTTGACCGGCATCCCGCAGGGCGACTCGCCGCTGCTGCTGAACACCTCCTACACCGTCACCGCCGACATCGAGGTTCCCGAGGCCGGGGCCGAGGGCATGCTGTTGACCTCCGGCGGACGTTTCGGCGGCTACGGCTTCTACCTGCTGCGGGGCAAGCCCGTCTTCCTCTGGAACCTCGTCGACCTGAAGCGCGTCCGCTGGGAAGGCCCCGACGCCCTCAGGCCCGGCAGACACACCGTCGAATTCGACTTCAAGTACGACGGCCTCGGCGCGGGCACGTTGGCCTTCAACAACCTCAGCGGCATCGGCCGCGGCGGCGCCGGCATCCTCAAGGTGGATGGCGACGAAGTGGCCAACCACAAAATGGAGCGCACCCTCCCGCTCATCCTCCAGTGGGATGAAACCTTCGACATCGGCGCCGATACCGGCACGCCGGTCGACGACCAGGACTACCAGGTCCCCTTCAAGTTTACCGGCAAACTCAATAAACTGACGCTCAAGCTCGACCGGCCGAAGCTCACGCCCGCGGACGAGAAGCGGCTCATGGAGGCCGAACGGAACAACCGGGTCAGCGAGTAAAACATCCCCCTCTCCCTCCGGGAGAGGGTTGGGGTGAGGGGATGCCCGTCGGCATCGCTTGCGAAACCGCAAGCGAGTAACGGGCCTTCCGGCAAGAACAGGGTCGAAGACGTACAATCAATATCGACAGCGCCATGACCCCACCCCACCCAGCCGCCGACGGCGACGATCCGCTCCGCGTGGTCCCTATCGTCAAGGGACAGCGGCGCTTCAACGTCATGGCCAAACCGCTGGGCCCGGTCTGCAACCTCCACTGCGCCTACTGCTATTACCTCGGCAAGGAGCGACTGCTGGGACTCTCCGGCAGCCAGCCCATGGCCGACAACATCCTGGAGAAGTTCATCCGCGATTACATCGCCGACAACGACGCCCTGGAGGTCGAATTCGAGTGGCAAGGCGGCGAGCCGACCCTCCTGGGCGTCGACTTCTTCCGCAAGGTCCTGGACCTGCAGAAGCAAAACTGTCCCAACGGCAAGCGGGTCCTCAACAGCCTGCAAACCAACGGCATCTTGCTGGACGACGCCTGGTGCCGCTTCCTCCGCGAGAACCATTTTCTCGTCGGCCTCAGCATCGACGGCCCGAAACACCTGCACGACGCCTACCGTGTGACCAAGGGGGGCCAGCCCACGTTCGACCGCGTCTTCGCCGCCGCCAAGCGGCTGAAGAAACATGGCGTCCCCTTCAACACCCTGACGGTCGTCCACCGCCAAAACGCCCGGCGGCCGCTGGACGTCTACCGCTTTCTTTCGCGTGAAGTCGGTCCGCGGGTGATGCAGTTCATTCCGCTGGTCGAGCCGCGCACGTTCGAGACGGTCGCCCCGCGGCACTGGGACGAAAACACGCTGCCGATGGTGGGCACACCCCGGGCCAGGCCCGGGAGCCCCGATTCGATCGTGACCGACTGGAGCGTGGACCCGGATGACTTCGGGGCCTTTCTCTGCAAGGTCTTCGACGAGTGGTATCAGCGGGACCTGGGGCGACACTTTGTCAACTTGTTCGAGTCCTGGGCGGCGGCCTGGCTGGGCCGCCCGGCGCAGATTTGCGTCTTCCACGACTTTTGCGGCAAGGGCCTGCTCTTGGAACGCGACGGCAGTCTCTACAGTTGCGACCACTTCGTCTATCCCGAGTACCGCCTGGGAAGCGTCATGGACAGGCCGCTGGTCGAGACGGTCTTCTCCGGCCGCCAGGTGCGGTTCGGCCTGGCCAAGCAGGACACGCTGCCGCAGTATTGCCGGGAGTGCGAGTATCTGTTTGCCTGCTGGGGCGAGTGTCCGCGGAACCGCTTCGTGCGCTCTCCGGAGGGCGAGCCGGGGCTGAATTACCTCTGCCCGGGGTTGCTCCGCTTCTTCCTCCACGCCGACGGGCGGCTCAAGGAGATCGCCGGCCAGGCCTCGACGGACTCTGGCGCGGCGATCTTCTGACCCCCGCGACGCAGTCGCGGGGCTTTTTCTCCGGCCCCTGGCCCCTGGTCCCTACTTGATCGCCATGCCGTCGATCCAGGTGCGGAACGGCATGCCGCCCCAGGGGAAGAACTCGATGGTCATCCAGTTCAATGTCGCCGGCACTTCGCCCTTGAGATGCCAGACCTGGCCGCCGTGCAGCGGCACCGTCTTGTAGACCCAGTCAAGACCGCCCTGCCAGTTCTTGCCGTCGTCGTAGGGGCGGAGCTCGCAGAACTTGGTGGGCGACTCGTAGAGCGTCACCGTGGGCATGAGCCCCTTCCAGGCGTGGACGTTCAGGTTGATCATCTTGACCCAGAAGACCAGCTCGGTCTTGCCCGCCAGCGGGATGCCGGCGTCCTTCGTCTTGGGATAGAGGAGGCTGATGGGATTGCCGGAGGGCTGGACCTGGAGGAACAGCGCGGTCTTGCCCACCAGGCGGATGCCGGGGTCGTCGCTGAAGGTGAGCTTGGTTTGCGGGTTGGCCACCGGAACGGCCGGAGGGAGTTCGATCACCTTGCGATTGGATATGTGCAGGCCTTCGCGCGGTTGGACCTCGGTCCAGCTCCACTGGCCGGCCTGACCCTCGGTGCCGAACTCCTGGACGTCCTGGTAGACGAGGAAGTCGCGATAGGCGAGGTCGGAGAAGCGGCCGTTGTTCACGGTCAGGCCGACGCTGTGGCGGCCCAGCTTGGTGAAGGCGTGCTCGACGCGGGGCCCGCTGGCCGTCGTCCCGTCGTTGAAGTCCCAGCGGAAGGTGAGCGGGTTGCTGCCGGGGTCGGTGCTGCCCGAGGCGTCGAATGCCACCGGCTCGCCCTGCTTGACCGGCACCGGCTGGCCGGCGACCGCGGACGTTGGCGCCACCAGCTTGGCCTCGGGCGGCTGGACGATTTGCGGAACGTCGGGGTGCATGAAGATGTTCTTGTTGACGCCCCCCTTGATGATGTTGCCGTCGCGGTTGTTCTGCAGCACGTTGCCCGCCATGTCGATCCAGTCGACGTCCTCCATGTAGATTCCCCAGCGATTGTCCTTGACGACGTTGTTCTCCAGGACCCAGTGGAAGGCGGCGAACTTGTGCTCCGGCGAGTCGTCGCCGAAGAGGCAGATGCCGCAGCCGTTATTGCCGACGACCGTGTTCCCGCGGCAGATGGTGTGGTCGCACATGCCGGCCATGATGATGCCGGCGGCGCCGCTTTGCGGCCCGCCCGGCGTGTACTTGAAACCCCAGGCGGCATTGTGGAAGCCCGTGAGCAAGCCGTTGTAGCAGGCCTCGTTGTCCTCGACGATCGTCTCGTTCGACCAGCCCACCCAGATGCCGTGGCTGCCGTGGTTGGCCTTGTTGTGGCGGTAGGTGTTGCGGGGGCATTGGGCCTCGATGCAATTGTTGTTGGCATACGAGGTGTCGTTCCGCTCGAAGACGTTGCGCTCGCTGGCCCAGCCGGCGGGGCTGGGACGCAGAAAGACGCCGTCGCCGCCATAGGTGATGTCGTTGTCGGCGAAGTAGTTGTCGTTGGAGCAGGCCTGCAAGAGCACGCAGGCCGAGTCGCGGGCATGGGTCTCGCCGGGATCGATGCGGATGCCATGACTGAGATTGTTCTTCAGGTAGCGGTTGCGGCAGGCGGTAAACAGGCTCGCGCAGGTGTTCGAGGTGAAGGAAAAGTCGTTTTCCTCGATCAGGTTGTCGTCGGAGTTTTCCAACCGGCAGGCATCCCAGACGTGGTTGGCCTTGTTCTTGCGGAGCGTGCAATGGTCGGCAAACAGCAGCACGATGCCGCCGTGGAGGCCCAGTTCGCCCCAGCCCGCCCTGGGATAGTGGAAGTTGTCGGAAAAGTTGCAGTTCTCCACGGTCCACTTGCTGCCGTGCTCGATCTTCAGGCCGATGTCGAAGCCCTTGACGTTGACGTTCCTTAGCGTCACGCCGGAGACGCCGTCGCCGGAGATGCCCAGCCCTTTGTAATCCTTGGGATCGCCCTGCTGGGCGCCGAGCACCCAGGCCCCGCGGCCGTCGACCGTGATGTTCGCGGCCTTGATGACGATCGGGCCGTAGGTCTTCGCCGGATCCAGCACCGTGTCGGCGGTGAGCACCAGCGGCTGCACCGCCGGCGCCGGGGCCTGGGCCCTGGCCAGGGCGGCCGCCACGCACACGGCGCCCAACGCGCCGACGACCCACGTCCGCGAAACCGGGATACGCGACCAGCAGCGAGCAGAAGACTTGGCAAGCATGGCAAGACTCTCCGAGGTGGGGCGGTCAGGCGGCAAGACGAACCACCGGCTGTCCGCTACAAGGGGGGTAAATGGGGCAGGACGTTACCCCATGATAATACGCCCCTGCAAAGAAGGCAAGCACCTGGAGGAAGGGAAAGGCGGAGGGCGGAGGGCAGAGGGGGGAAGGCGGCCGCACGCTGGCGGTTTCGCACGAATCCCCGATCCTTCCGCCCTCCGCCTCCGTGGTGAGTTTCCTGCTTCCCACTTCTCGGCGCCGGCGAGGGGCATCAGTCGTCCGACGGCTTCGGCTTCTTCGTCGTGGACTTCTTAGTGGGCGGCTTCTTCTTCGTCGTCGCCTTATCCAACTTCTCTTGCAAATCCTTGATGGTGGCTTCCAACTCTTCTTCCTTGTCCTTGACGGCCTTCTCGCCGGCTTCCTTGGCGTCCTTCAAATCGGACTTAAGCTGGTCTCGTTCCTTCTTGACATCTTCGAGCAGGTCGGCCTTCTTCTTCAAGTCGGCGTTGGCGGCCACCATGATCTTGACACTGGCCTCGGCCTTATCCTTGGCTTCTTTCAGCGGGTCGATCGTGTCGACCTTCGTCTTCAATTCGGCCTTGTCGGTTTCCAGGGTCTTGATCTTGGCCTCGAAGTCGGTCTTGGCCTTTTCGGCCAGGGTCAGTTTCTCGGTCTGCTTCTTCAGTTCGCCCTCCTTGGCCTCCAGATCGGACTTCCACACGCAGCCACTGGCCAGGATCATCAAGGACGCAAGGGCCACGCCCGCAACCGCGAACCTCGGCAACATCTTGCCCATCGCACGTCTCCTTCTGGTGGAATGAAATGGTTGGGGGGCCGGCAGGTTGCAGCGCATCTCCCCCCGGTGGGTCAAGCGTGCATTCTCGCCGGAACCCGCCCGCTTGTCAAGCCGATTCGCCCCCCTCATGTCGCCGCGATCCCCATGGCGGCCATCAGGATCTGGATGTCATCCCAGACCTGCCGTTTCGCCGGCGGATTGCGGAGCACGTACGCCGGGTGATACGTGCAGAGGACCTGGATGCCGTGGTAATCGTGCAGCCGCCCCCGCAGGCGGCCGATGGGAGTGTCGGTCTGCAAGAGGTTCTGCGCGGCACAGGCGCCCAGGCAGCAGAGGAACTCCGGCTGGATGACGGCCAACTGGGCATCGAGGTATTCGCGGCAGGCGGCCGCCTCGACCGGCAGGGGCGTGCGGTTCTCCGGCGGCCGGCAGCGGAGGATGTTCAGAATGTAAACGTCCTCGCGGCGCATCTTCATCCCCTTGACGATGATGTCGTTGAGCAACTGCCCGGCGCGGCCCACGAACGGCTCCCCCTGGCGGTCTTCGTCCGCCCCGGGGGCCTCGCCGACGAAGACCAGCCGGGCGTAGGGGTTGCCCACGCCGAAGACGGTCTGCGTGCGGTTTTTTACCAATGCGGCGCAGCGGGTGCAGGCGGCCACCCGCTGGGCCACCGCCGCCAAGGCCGCCACGCGCTCGTCGGCGGCGCAGGGCGGGTTTTCGACCGGCGGCGGCGGGATCGCTTTTCCCGTGGCCGCCGGCCGGGGCCTGGCCAGGTGGGTCACCCCGGCGCGCTGGAGGCTTTCCAACCGCTGTGCCACCGCCCGCGCCGCCGATCCCCCCGGCGATTGATCCTTCACGCTCATCGTTTGCATCTCCATGGTTGGGACATGGTCAGTGTACCGCGGGAGGCGGCCGGGGGCGAGTCTCCACCGCGGGAGGGTGCGGCACTCCCAGGGCGCCATGGAATTGACGGGGGCCCTGGGCAACCTACACTTTCTTTGGTCTAATGCCATGTTTTGTTCGGCAACCCCCTCCCGCAGGACCTTGCCATGCACCGCTGGTTCCTCTTTGCACTGCTGTGCCTGTTGCTGACCGCGACGGTCGCCCGCGGTGCGCTTGCCGGCGGACCGGCCCCGAAGGCCGCCGCAGCCAAGCCCGCCGCCGCCAAGACCCAGGAGCCGGAAGAGCCGTTCCCCTTAGTGGAATCGCTCTTCATCCTCGTGCTGGCCGGCTTCTTGGGTTTCGAGGTGATCGGGCGGGTCTCGCCGCTGCTGCACACGCCGCTGATGGCGGCCACCAACGCCATCTCCGGCATCTCGCTGGTGGGCTCGCTGGTGATCGCCGGCAACAGCAACCACGAGTTTCCCAGCACGGTGGCCCAGTTGTTGGGCCTCGTGGCCGTCACCACCGCGATGATCAACGTCGTCGGCGGGTTCATGATTACCGACCGCATGCTGAAGATGTTCAAGAAGAAGGAACCCGCCCGGCGATGATCAATCCCTTGCAGATCTGCTACCTGGCGTCCTCGGTGCTGTTCATCCTCGGGCTGAAGGCGCTAAGCTCGCCGGCCTCGGCGCGGCGGGGCATGTTCTATGCCGAGATCGGCATGGCGATGGCCGTCATCGGCACCTTGCTCGGCCACCATATCATCACCTGGGAGTGGATCATCGTCGGCTCGCTGATCGGCTCGGTGGTCGGCGCCTTGATGGCCATCTACATGCCCATGACCGCCATGCCGCAGCGAATCGCCCTGTCACACTCCTTCGGGGCGATGGCCGCCGTGCTGGTGGGCATTGCGGAATATCACAAGGAATTCACCGGCCTGGGCCACGGCATGATGTCCGCCCTGGGCTTCGAAATCCTCTTCGGCTCCTTGACCATCACCGGCAGCTTGATGGCCTTCGGCAAGTTGCAAGGCGTAATCACCGGCACGCCCATCACCTATCGCTTTCAGAATGTCACCAACATTGCCATGTTCTTCGTCACCGTGGCCATGTTCATTTACTTGATCTGCAACCCGCAGGCGGCCGGCGGCGGACTGTTCTATGTGATGCTCACGGCCGGCCTGATCATCGGCGTGCTGATCGTCATGCCCATCGGCGGGGCCGACATGCCCGTGGTCGTCTCGCTGCTGAATTCCTACGCCGGCCTCTCAGCCGCCGCCACGGGATTCGCCATCAACAACAAGGTGCTCATCATCGCCGGGGCCTTGGACGGGGCCTCGGGCTTCTTCCTCTCCATCCTCATGAGCCGGGCGATGAACCGCTCCTTCGCCAACGTCCTCTTCGGCGCCGTGGGCAGCGTCAGCGCCGAGACCGCCGCCCAGGTCGAGGCCAAGACCGTCATCCGCTACACCCCCGAAGACGCCGTGCAGATGCTCCGCGACGCCCGCTCCGTGATCATCGTGCCGGGCTACGGCATGGCCGTGGCCCAGGCGCAGCACGTGGTCTACGAATTGAGCGAACTGCTCACCGGCCAGGGGGTGATCGTCCGCTACGCGATTCATCCGGTGGCGGGCCGTATGCCGGGGCACATGAACGTGCTCTTGGCCGAGGCCCAGGTGCCCTACGACCAGTTGCTGGAAATGGAGCAGATCAACGACGATTTTCCCAACACCGACGTGGCGATCGTGGTGGGGGCCAACGACGTGGTGAACCCGGCCGCCCGCTATAAGAAAGACAGCCCCTTGTACGGCATGCCGATCCTCAACGCCGACAAGGCGCGGACGATCCTCGTTTTGAAACGCAGCCTGAAGCCGGGCTTCGCCGGCGAGGACAACGAGATATTCTACGATCCGAAAACGATGATGGTCTTCGGCGACGCCAAGGCCACGCTGACCGCCCTGGTGCAGCTGCTCAAGCGCTGAGCGGCGGGAGCCACTGCCGGCTTGTCAGGCAGTGTCCGTGGGCCGGGCTAAATAGAGTTTCGTGATTCCAGGAGGCTCGCAACCGAACCGTGTAGGGAAC
>JBKQVT010000128.1:0-49784 GCA_052139835.1 Thermoguttaceae bacterium | reverse complement strand
TACACGAAGCACAAGCGTGGGCCGAAAACCAAACAGCCCAAGAAGACCAGCGGCAAACGAATTCATCATGTATCTACCGCCAGAATCCTCGCCATGCGAACATAGGTAAGACCTTTACAGGGGTGGGCTTGACCCACCCTACTATCTGACTTCTCTTGGCGATTCTCCGTGTCGGCGTGGAATAGTTTATCCGTCGCGAGGCGAATAGTACTGGCGGAATACCCTATTCATGGAGGCAGCTATGCTCACTCGGCACGCCGCCGTGGCGGCTTTTCTTGTTCTCGCGGCACTGGCGACCGACACAGCCCGGGCGCAACAGCCAAGCGGCTCCGGCCAGGAACCTGCGTTACAGCCCCAGGGCCCGACAGCACGCCGCGAGTCGTCCGAATCCTGGGCCCTCTATTGGCTTGCCAAGCATCAGAACAAGGAGGGAAGCTGGAGCTTCGCAAACAGCGGCCGGACGGGCGAGCCCGCCTGGGCCAATCCCGGTACGTGGCAGTCCAAGCGGGGCGCCACCGGCCTGGTTGTGCTCTGCTACCTGAGCGTCGGTCAGACCCATAAGACCCAGGGCCCCTATCGAGACAACATCGCCGCGGGGCTGAAGTATCTGAAGACCGTTGTCAACCATGCCGACAGCGACGACCTCGTCTGGTACGCCGTGGCGACTACGGCCCTCTGCGAGGCATACGGGATGACGGGCGACCAGGACGTGGGCCGCGTCGCGCAGAAGGCCCTGGATTCAATCGCCCGGCGGCAGGACGCCGGCTCCGGCGGCTGGGCCGCCGGGCCCGGGAAAAAGCCCTCCATGTCGACGACCGCATGGCAAGTGCCTGCCCTGAAGCTCGGGCAAGTGAACGGCCTGAATGTCGACGCGAAAACGCTCCGCCGGGCCGTCCGCTTCCTGGAGAAGGTGCAGGCCGACGGCGGCGCCACCTATGGCGAAGAAACCCCCGGCAAGGAGCCGGCGGCCACGGCCATGGGACTGCTATGCCGGCAGTATTCCGGCACAACGCGGACCGCTCCGGCCATGCAGCGCGGCATCGCCTTCCTCGGCGGCCTCGGCCCGTCAAAGACCGACCTGGCCTTCGACTACTTTGCCACCGATGTGCTGTGCAACTACAGCGGCTACGAGTGGGACGTCTGGAACCGCGCCACGCGCAAGCTGCTGATTTCCTCGCAGGTCAAGGAGGGGGCGGAGGTGGGCAGTTGGTGGTGGCCCGACGAGGTCCACGCCGCCGGCGGCGGCCGGCTCTATCAGACCGCCCTGGCCGCCTTGATGGTGAGACGCCGGCACCTGTGGCTCTATCGCGCGGTAGACTAACTGAAATCGCTCGACAGGCAACGCGCCCCGTTGTTGACGACGGGCCGGCCGGACCTACGACCTGGGAACCGTGACGATTATGCCCCGATGAGCGTGGCGACCACGCAAGACACCGGATACCACCATTTCCGACTTTCCGCGACAGAAACTATTCACAACGGCGTCTCACGACATGATCGCCAGGAGATCGCTCTCGCTCATGATGAGCAGTTCTTCGCCGTTGATGGTGATCTCGGTGCCGGCATAGCGCCCGAAGAGCACACGATCGCCCTCGCGGACCTGGTGGTGGACGCGGGTGCCGTCCGGCAATAGCCGGCCGTCGCCGACCGACAGCACGCGCCCCTGTTGGGGCCGCTCTTGGGCCGAATCGGGCAGCACGATCCCGCCCGCCGTCATCGCCTCGCTCTCCAGGCGCTTGATCATCACGTTCTCGCCCAAAGGCACAACTTTCATATCCAGCCCCCCTCTTTGAGAAGCCGACCGACCCGATGGACCATTGCGCTGACAGGGGTCGTATTGTCGCAGGCGGGCAAGCCCAGTGCAAGGGTTGGCAACGGGGCGGCAGATTCTCCCTTCTCCCTCCGGGAGAAGGGCAGGGGATGAGGGCGAATTGCAGACCGGCCTCCCTTCGCATTTGAAATCTCTCCTGATAAGCCCTCACCCTACCCTCTCCCGGAGGGAGAGGGGACCTACGCCTTCCCCCTCTTGCGGATCGCAGTGGAGGAAACGTCCTGGCAAAACCGCTCCGGCGGGACCTCTTGGCAGGTGTCACGGAAGAAGTCGGGCAACTCCAGGTCCGCCAGCCGCAGGCGCGTCTTGCCGACGTTCCGGCCGAAGACCAGGAAGCGGCAGCCGCGGGCGGCAATGTCTTCCAACGCCGCCAGGCACGCCCGGCGGTCCCCCCGGTAATACTCCCATGCGGCGATGCGGCGGAGCGTGTCGATGCCCACGAGAAACACGGCCCGCGGAAACACCCGCGACTTCTCCTCGAACGTCGCCGCCCGCGTGAGCCAGATCGCCTGCTCAGGCGGGAACTGGGCCACGCGGCACTCGATCTCCGTATAGTCCAGCGGCGGCTTGTCCACGTTGAGGATCGAGATCTCGGCCGCCACCGGCACGCCCAAGATGTCGCGGGCGATCTCGATCATCCGCCGGTGTCCGGCGTGTAGGGGATGAAACGCCCCGGGGAAGACGGCCGCGGCCGGGCCACTGTCGCCCTGGTGGCAGACCGCCGCGGCTCGTCCCATCATCAGGTCTTGCCACGGCTGCGGCGCGAGCGTCTCGATGTGCCGGACCTCATCGCCGGGAAAGAGGTCCAAGTCCAGCCGCAGCGGCACCCCATAGGCATCGGCCACGGCATTGAGGACTAGGCGGGCGACCAGACGCTCTTCCTCCGCGCGGCTGCGGCGGCCCTTTTCCAGCTCCAGCGACCAGGTGGCGGTCCGCGTGCCGGATTGCAGGGCGACGTGGGCGTGGTGCGGCCCGCGGCGGGGCCGATCCGTGGCCAGTCCGGCGGTGCAGGCCACGCCCGCCAGGGCAACCAAAGGGGACAGTCCCATTTTCGGCCCGACGCTACGCGTCGCTGCCCGAAAATCGGGACAGTCCCCCGCCGCGGTCTCGTACTTCCGTGCCCGATGCCAGGCGGCGGCGGCCATGGCGCGGGCGGTCTCCGGGGCGCAAAACTGGTCGGGCCGGCCGCCCAGGTAAGCGATCATGGCCGCCTCGCCGTACGGCACGATCGCCTCCAGCACGGTCCGCGACGCGCCGGGCCGCTCCAGCAGCTCGGCGATCGCCCGGCTGCCTCCCCCGCTGACGGCCAGCACCACGCGCGTTGGGCTGCGGTGGATCGCTTCGATCAGTTCTTCGACGCTCGTCGGCATGATAGTTCCCGGCGGAAATTGTAGTGCCGGGACCGGCCTCCTACAACCGCCCCCGTGGATTGACCCTGGACGGCGAATGTGGAAAGATGGTTGGTGACACGTTCTGAACACGTTGAGACGGAGGAGCGATGATGGTCAAACAGTTTCGGTTTCTGCCCCAAGTCGCCTTGGTCTTCTTGATGGCGGCCTCCGCTTTCGCCGCCGAGCCGGCAAAAGACCAGCCTGCGAAGGATCAAACGGCTAAGGACAAGCCGGCGACCAAACCGGCCAAGGACATTCAGGCCGAGTTCGGCGCGATGCTGAAATCGCCAACCCGCGAAAACTTCCTTGCCGTGCAGGAATCGCTTGCCGCCGACAAGGCGTATTCCCCCTATTCGGTGGACCTGCGCACGATGGGCGACCTGCTGAAGGAGAAGAAATACGGCGAGGTTGAAGCGACGTATAAGAAGACATGGCCGAACCTGATACTCAGCCCGCAGGCGCACCTCATGATGGGCATCGCGGCGAAGGGGTCGGGAGACCAGGCCAAGGCGGACAAGGAGAACGCGGCCGCGCAAGCGTGCCTCGACGGCCTGCTGGCCACCGGCGACGGCACCGAGGCCAAGCCGGTCCGCGTCACGCGCATCTCCGACGAATACGACATGGTCGCCTATAAGAAGAATGGCGTCACAAAGCAAGCGGTGAAATTCAAGGACGGCAAGGCGTACGACGTGCTCTTCTGCCGCGACGGCACCGACATGTGGTTCGACATCTCGATCGCCTTCAGCGCCCTGGCGAAGTCCTTTCAGAAGTAGTCAACCTCAGGCGGCATGGGCGCACGCGCCCGGTGCCACTGCTGGCTTGTCCAGCAGTGCTGCCCGTGGGATGGTTCGACACTGCTGGGCAAGCCAGCAGTGGCACCCCGCGGCAACCGCCCTGCCGGATTGACCCCGGACGGCGAATGTGGAAAGATGGGGGGCCATGAAGACCATCATCGAGCCCTTCAAGATCAAGTCGGTCGAGCCGATCCGCTTCGCCACCGTCCAGCAGCGCGAGGAATCCCTCCGCCGCGGCCACTATAACCTCTTCCTCGTCCCGGCCGACGAGGTGCTCATCGACCTCTTGACCGACAGCGGCACGGCCGCCATGAGCGCGGACCAGTGGGCGGGCATCATGCGCGGCCAGGAAGCCTACGCCGGCGGCCGCAGCTTCTACCGCTTCGAGGGCAAAGTCCGCGAGCTGACCGGCTTGAAACACATCATCCCCACCCACCAGGGACGCGCCGCCGAACGCATCCTCTTCTCCATCGTCGGCGGACCCGGCAAGCAGGTGCCGAACAATTCCCATTTCGACACCACGCGGGCGAACGTCGAGTTCGTCGGCGCCGCGGCCGTCGATCTGCCCGTGGCCGAGGGCACCGATCCCGACCGCATCGCCGACTTCAAAGGCAACCTCGACACCGCCGCCCTGGAAGAGTTCATCGCCCGCGTCGGCGCGGAGAACATCCCCCTGTGCATGATCACGGTGACGAACAACTCCGGCGGCGGCCAGCCGGTCTCCATGGAAAATATCCGCCGCACCAAGGACATCTGCCGGCGGCACGGCATCCCCTTGTTCCTGGACGCCTGCCGCTTCGCCGAAAACGCCTATTTCATCAAGCTCCGCGAGCCGGGCTACGCCGACCGCTCCGTCAAGAGCATCGTCCAGGAGATGTTCTCCTATGCCGATGGAGCGACGATGAGCGCCAAGAAAGACGCCATCGTCAACATGGGCGGATTCCTGGCCATCAACGACGACGCCCTGGCCGCCAAGGCCCGCAACCTCTTGATCGTCACCGAGGGCTTCCCGACCTACGGCGGCCTGGCGGGCCGCGACCTGGAGGCCATTGCCATCGGGCTGGACGAAGTGCTCGACGAGCACTACCTGCAATATCGCATCCGCTCGATCCAGTACCTGGGCGAGCGGCTCGTGGCCCAGGGGGTGCCCATCCTTCAGCCGCCCGGCGGACACGCCATTTACCTCAACGCCCGGAAGTTTTTGCCCCACGTGCCGGTGGAGCACTATCCCGGCCAGGCCCTGGCCATCGAGCTGTTTCGCGCGGCGGGAATCCGCTCCGTCGAGATCGGCAGCGTGATGTTCGGCAAGTACGACGCGGCGGGCCGGCTGATTCCCGCCAAGATGGAGCTGGTGCGGCTGGCGATTCCGCGGCGGGTCTACACGCAGAGCCACATCGACTACGTGATCGAGGCGGTCGTCGAGGTCTTCGCCCGGCGGGAGAGTCTCCGCGGCGTGCGGATCATCGAGGAGCCGCCCATGCTGCGGCATTTCACGGCGAAGTTCGAGCCGCTGGCCTGACGGTGAACCATCCCGTAGAATGCAAAGGAAAAAGAGGTCTCGCGCGGAGGCGCGGAGACGCGGAGGGGAAAGGGGCCATGCCGATCCATTTGCCGCCCATTTCGCGACGCCAATTCCTGGCCGGCTCGCTGGCTGCGGGGGCCGGTTTGCTCCTGCCCGACAAGGCCGATGCCGCCGCGGCGGCCGATCCGGACCGCTGGGCCCTGCTGGCCGATACCCACATCTGGGAGCGCCGCGACGGCCTCTATCGCGAGGTGAAGCCTGCCGAAAACCTCGCCCAGGCGCGGGGCGAGATCCTCGCCTTGAATCCGCCGCCCGCGGCCGCGATCGTCGCCGGCGACACGGCCTTTCTTCAAGGCCATGCGGCCGACTACGCCGTGCTGCTGGACCTCGTCAAGCCGATCCGCACCGCCGGGGTGCCCGTCCACCTCGCCCTGGGCAACCACGACGACCGCGACAATTTTCGTAAGGCGATCGCTGTGGCCGAGCCGAAGACCGCGCCGTCGCCGGTGGCCGGCAAGTGCGTCGCCGTACTGGAGACGCCGCGGGTGAATTGGTTCCTGTTGGACTCGCTAGACAAGACCAATGTGACGGCCGGCGCGCTGGGCAAGGCCCAGCTCGACTGGCTTGCCAAGGCCCTCGACGCCCGCCGCACCAAGCCGGCGATCGTGCTGGCCCATCATTACCTCTTCCTGCCCGGCGGCCTGGACGACACCGATGACTTGTTGGAAGTGCTGGTCCCGCGGCGGCAGGTGAAGGCCTACATCTTTGGCCACAGTCATGCCTGGCGTCACTCGACCTGGGAGGGCATTCACCTGTTGAACTTGCCCGCAGTGGCCTGGGTCTTCGAGAAGGAGCAGCCGCACGGCTGGGTGGACCTGACGCTCTCCGCCGCCGGGGCCGCGGTGGTTTTGCACGCCTTCGACAAGAAGCATCCGAAGAACGGCGAGCGGTTGGAGCTGAAGTGGCGCACCGACGGGAAAGCGTGAACGCCCGGTCGGGGACGATGGTTTCACACTGTTCAAGGCGGCGGGCTTTGATTATGATTTCTATAGATAAACGATCGGGCGGCAGATTCTGGAGGTTCTCGTATGTCAGTGACTCATTCTAAGAAAGACGAAGCGGCGAAGTGGTACGCCGAGCGGCATCTGTACACGGACCCGGGAACGCGAGTGGTATATTATCTGCCGACGGGCGCGCCGGAGCGCGAGATTCGGCTGCTGGAAGTCAACGAATTGATTGTCCAGCGCGAGAGCGACCCCCTGGAACCCCTTGACTTCGGCATCGACGTTGGCGGTGCCGAGCCTCATTCTCTGCTGGTAGTGGACGTCACGCCGGCCCAGTGGGATAGGATTCGCAGCGGGCAGCTCGCTCTACCGGCCGGATGGTCCCTGGAGGGCGCGGTCCCCTTTACGCAGGGCGCGATATGAATCGCCACCAAGAGGTCTGGTGGGAGCAGACCCGCGCCGACCACGAGATTTTCACCCTGCTGCGCCGGGAACGGGCGGCGGCGTGCCATCAACTTCATTATCTCCAGATGGTGACGGAGAAACTCGGCAAGGCGTATTTCTGGCGCCTCGGGCGGCCTCCCCGCGCCACGCATGCGTCGTTCGTACGGTTCTTGCAGGCTCTCGGCGATAGGCGGGCCCCAAACGCGGAGGACATTGCCACGCTTTTCGGATTCGGCACGTCGCGCGGCTTAGCACAGTGGATACGGTCAGTCAGTCACCTGGCACACGCCTTGGAGTTGCTGGCCCCAGCGCTTGCCGGTGTCGACGCTCCAAATGCCGAGTACCCATGGCCGCACGCGGCCCCCGTCAACGCGCCGGCGTCGTATTCGTTCCCGGTTTGGGCGGAACTAACCGGCACCGGGCGCGGCCGCCAACTGCTCGGAGTGATTGACGCGGCCGTCCGCGAGTTCCCGCGCTACGGGTGAAAACGATGACTGCCACCGAAGACCCAGCCCATCCGATCCTGGACCGTCCGTGGGAGTACGACATCACGGCGTTCAGCTATGTCCGCCCTGACGACGGAACTGAGCCATACATCGACATGACGT
The DNA here is from genome assembly GCA_052139835.1 of Thermoguttaceae bacterium. GTDB lineage: Bacteria > Planctomycetota > Planctomycetia > Pirellulales > Thermoguttaceae > JBKQVT01. Next base: position 42,190 of record JBKQVT010000128.1, on the reverse strand, counting down.
TACGCAAGGATCGCGTCGTTCGCCGGCTCCGGTTCTTCAGTCCGCGGGAGATCGAAATCCAGAAGGGATTTCCGTTGCCGACGCGGGGTATGTATTTTTCAGACGTACGCGCACGAGGCATGGAAGGACTGGGGGTTCGCGTTGGCGACTTCGAGGCGTCTCCCGGTAAGGTCCGCTTCTGGGCACGCGAACTCGTTGATCTCGATCAGACGAAAGAAATAACGGGCTAAGTCCAGTTTCCGCCCCACCGACGCAGTCGGCGGGCTTTTCTAGTCCCCAGCCCCCAGTCCCCAGCCCCTCCCCCTTCACCCCGGCCGGGTCATCCGCCAGGAATCGAGCGCCGCGTCGAGTTGCTCCTCGGAGAGAATCTTCTGCTCGCGGGCAAGCTCGCGAACCGTCCTGCCGGAGGCGAGGGCCTCCTTGGCCAAGGCGGCCGCACGCTCGTAGCCAATGTACGGAGCCAGCCCGGTGGCCAGCGCCATGCTCTTCTCCACCTCCGCCTTGCAAACCTCGACGTTCGCCTCCATGCCGGCCAGACAGCGGGCGGTGAAGGCACTGGTCGCGCGGGCCAAGAGGCGCACACTCTCCAACGCCGCGTCGGCCATCACCGGCATCATGATGTTGAGTTGGAACTGGCCGCCGGCAGCCCCGCAGAAGGCGATGGTCTGGTCGTTGCCCAACACGCGGGCGGCGGCCTGCATCAGGCCCTCGCACATCACGGGGTTGACCTTGCCGGGCATGATAGAACTGCCCGGCTGGAGATCGGGAAGACTGATTTCGTGGATGCCGCACTGCGGCCCGGAACTGAGCCAGCGGACGTTGTTGGCCACGTTGAAGAGCGTGGCGGCAATGGTGCGGAGTTGTCCGTGGCACTCGACCAGTCCGTCGCGCTGGGCATTGGCCTCGAAGTGATCGGCCGCCTCGACGAAGGCGATGCCGGTGGCCTCGGCGAGGGTTTGGCAGACGCGGCGGGCGAACTGCGGATGGGTGTTCAGGCCGCTGCCCACCGCCGTGCCGCCCACGGGCAATTCCAGCACCGCGGCCAGCGCCAGCGACGCGCGGTCCGCGGAGCGGGCCAGTTGCCGGGCCAAACCGCCGATCTCCTGGCCGAGCGATAGGGGCGTGGCATCGACCAAGTGCGTGCGGCCGATCTTGAGGATGTCGCGCCATAGGGCCGCCTTCTCGGCCAGCACCCGGCCGCACTCCTGCAAGGCCGGCAGCAGTTGTTGGCGGAGACCTAAGGCCACGGCCACGTGGATCGCCGTGGGGAAAATGTCGTTGGTGCTCTGGCCCAGGTTCACGTGATCGTTGGCGTGGATGGGCTTGCGGTCGGCGAAGCGGTCGCCGCCGCTGAGCTCGATGGCCCGATTGGCGATCACCTCGTTGGCGTTCATGTTGGTCGAGGTGCCGGAGCCGGTCTGAAAGACATCGACCGGAAACTGGTCGTCGAAGCGGCCGTCGGCCACCTCGCGCGAGGCGGCGACGAGGGCCTCGACCTGGGCCGGCGTGAGGGGGTTCTTGCCCGAAGCGGTCAGTTGACCCAGGTCGCGGTTGGCGATTGCGGCCGCCCATTTCACCAGGCCGAGGGCATGGATCAGCTCCGGCGGCATGGTCCGGCCGGAGATGGGGAAATTTTCCACGGCTCGCTGGGTCTGGGCGCCGTAGTAAACGGTGGCGGGGAGGCGGACGTCGCCCATCGTGTCATGCTCGATACGATATTGGCTCATGGCGTTTTGTCCGGCTTTGGCCTGACTAAACCATTCCCGGCGGCCACGTCCTCGTGCTTCACGGCGCGAAGTAGTTCGAGAAACCGGTTCATCGACGGGCAGCGGTGGGCAACGTCTGCCTCCAGGCACCAATGGATGGCCTTGGCCAGTTGGGGATCGAGTTGCGGCCGGTGCTGGCGGATGTCAGTGGGGGGCTGGTCATGGGTCATGGCGGCCAGGGCGGTGGCGCCCAGGCGCCAGGGGAGCTGACCGGTGCAGATCTCATAGGCCATCACGCCCAAGGCGAAGACGTCCAGTCGCTGGTCGATGGGTTTGCGGCGGACGACCTCGGGGGCCATGTAGTTGGGGTTGCCCACGCGGACGCCCGGCTGCATGAAGGGCGGGGTGGCGGGCACGGTGAGGCCGAAGTCGAAGAGCTTCAGGTCCCGGCCGTCCCTGGCGACCAGGAAGTTGCGCGCCGCAATGTCGCGATGGATGAAGCCGGCGGCGTGCACGGCGTCGACCGCCTCGGCTGCCTGGCGAATGAGCCGCAGGCGGTTGCCTTCCAGCACCGCGACGCGCCCGGCCAGCAGGGAATTCAGGTCGGCGCCTTCGAGGTACTCCATCACCAGGTAGGGCGCGCCCTCGGTGGTGACGCCGAATTCATAGGTCTCGACGATCCGCGGGTGCTTCAACTGGAAGGCGATTTCGCCCTCCGACGGTTTACCGAGCCCCTTGAAGCGGGCCTCGAAGGCCGCCGTCTTTTCGGCGTCCAGCAGCTTCAGGCCCACGATCTTGCCGCTGTGGAGGTCGCGGGCCTTGTAGAACCGCGACATCGTGGCCGAACTGGCCTCCTGCAAGAGCGCGAACCGCGTGGCCACGTTGAGCCGGTTGCCCGAGACCATCGACTTGAGCCGATCGAGAAAGGCCACGGCGGGGGCTCCTCACTTGCCGCAATAGTCGATGGTCCGGGCGATTTCGCTCTGCAAATCCTTGCGACGAATGATGCGGTCGATGAAGCCGTGCTCCAGGAGGAACTCGCTGGTTTGGAACCCCTTGGGCAGCTCGATGCGGATGGTCGCCTTGATGGTCCGCGGCCCGGCGAAGCCGATCAGCGCCTTGGGCTCGGCGAAGACGACGTCACCGAGCGAGGCGAAGCTGGCGGCGACGCCACCCATGGTCGGGTTGGTCAACACCGAGATGAACAGCCCGCCGGAGAGGTCGAAGCGCGCCAGGGCGGCCGAGACCTTGGCCATCTGCATCAGCGAGAGCATGCCCTCGTGCATCCGCGCCCCGCCCCCGGAGCCGGAGACGATAATCAAGGGGAGGTGGGCCGCGGTGGCGCGCTCGATGGCGCGGGTGAGCTTCTCGCCCACCACGGAGGCCATGCTCCCCATCATGAAGGCGGAATCGGTCACGCCGAAGGCGACGCGCCGGGCGCGGATCATGCCCGTGCCCACCACCGCCGCGTCCTTCAGCCCGGTCCGCTTCTGTTCCTCGGCCAGTTTCTCCCGATAGGGGATCTTGTCGACGAAGTCCAGGGCGTCGACCGGCTCCAACTCGGCGTCCCACTCCTCGAAGGTCCCCTCGTCGAAGAGTTGCCGGATGCGTTCGCGGGCGGACACGTACCAATGGTAGTCGCACTCGGGACAGACCCCCAGGCGTTTCTCCGCCTCCTTGCGGAAGATGGTCGCCTCGCAGCCCGGACAGCGTTTCCAGAGTCCCTCGGGCACGCCCCGCTTGGGGTGCTTCAAGGGATTCTTCCAGGCGCCGGAATCGGGAGCGTTGGCAGCCATGCGATCAGTTGCTCAGGGCCAGGGAGTTGGCGGGCACGACTTCGAGGATTTCCCAGCAGCCGTGCGTGCCGATGGCCTTCCAGAGGTCGCCCAGTTCATCGTGCTTGATAAACTGACGCACCAGGGTGGCCAAAGGTTCCGAAACGACCAGGGCGATCACCCCCTCCTTGTGACGTTTCAGGAGCTTGGTCAGGGCGGCGCGGACCCGCTGCTGGGCCTCGCTGAGCATCTCCCCCTCCGGGGGGCAGACGTTCTCTGGCTGCTCCTGCCACTGGCGGTAGACCTTGGGCTGCTTGTGCCGCACTTCGCTCAGCAGCATCCCCTGCCACAGCCCGTGGTTGAGGTTCTGCATCCCAGAGAGCCGCTTCACCTTGACGTGCAGCCCGCGGGCAACGGCCTCGGCCGTCTGCAGCACCGGCTGACAGGGAAAGGCATAGACCACCTCGATTTCCTTGTCACGCAACTCGTCGGTGATCCGCGCCACCTCGGACACGCCCTGGCTGCTCAACGGGATGTCCAACGCCCCTTGGATGCGCTCTTGCTCGTCATAGTCGGTCGATCCGGGGCGGATCAGTACAATTCGCAACATATCTTTAATGCATCCACTGGCCTTATAACTTCCAACTCCTAACTCCTAACTCCAAACTCCTTCCGTTGCGATCGCGCCCGACCGGTCCAATCGGTGATCGCCCGGCGGTAATCCTTCTCGCGGTTCAGCGCCGAGCCCATTACCAGCAGATCGGCGCCGGACTGGGCACAAAGGCCAATGTTGCCTGCATCCACCCCGCCGTCAATGGAAAGCAGCAACTCGGGCCGGGCAATCGCCCGCAAACGACGCAACTTCTCCAGACCGACCGGCTCGAACTCCTGACCGGCGAAGCCGGGCATTACGCTCATGACCAACACCAGGTCGCAGTCCTCCAGAAAATCCTCCACGGCGGCGGTCGGGGTGGGAGGATTCAGGGAGATCCCCGCAAGCGCGCCCAACTTGCGGATCTGCCGCAACAGGGGCCCCGGCTCCGGCGCCGCCTCGATGTGAATGGTTATCAGGTCCGCGCCCGCCCGGCGAAACGCCTCGATATAGCGGGCCGGCTCGGAGATCATCAAATGCACGTCCAGGGGCAGCCGCGTCACGCGGCGAACCGCCTCGACAATCGGGATACCGAAGCTGATGTTGGGCACGAAGTGCCCGTCCATGATGTCGAGGTGGAGAATCCGCACCCCCGCCTCTTCCAGCCGGCGGACCTCGTCGGCCAGACGCGCACAGTCGAAAGCCAACAGCGACGGCCCGATCAACGGGGCGCCGGCGCGCAGTGCTGAAACCAGTTCCTCGGCTGCCATCTTTTGGGCAAGCTGCCCGCACCAATAGGAAAATCGTCAGCCGCCGGATCGCGCAACGGAGTGCAATATCCGAGAAAGCCGACTGCTTCGTTCAACTGCAACGCCCCCGGGGATGACCCGAGGGCGTGTGTCCAACCGCTCAATTCTAACAGGCCGTCCAGCGGCCGTCTGCGCTTCTTTTGGGGGAATGCGCTAAGGTATTGGAGGGCAAGGAGTTAAGGAGGAAGGATGAAGGATCAAGGATAAAGAGGGGACAAGGGGCGGGAGGGAGCCGGATGGGGAGGGCGAAACCGCAAGCGTGCCGCCACGCCGCTTTCATCCTTCATCCTTCATCCTTCATCCTTCATCCTTCATCCTTCATCCTTCATCCTTCATCCTTCATCCTTACTGTCCAAGTTCCTCGCACTGCGGCAGGTCCTGGAGCGTCTCCAGGCCGAAGAGGCGGAGAAAGCGGTCGGTGGTGAAGTAACGGCTGACGTGCCGCTGGGCCGGCTCGCGCTCGATGCGCAACAGGCCGCGATGCACCAGTTGCGCGAGGACGTGTCCGCTCGGCTTCCCCCGCTGCTGGTGGACCTCTTCGGCCGTCAACGGCTGTTGATAGGCCACGATGGCCAGCACGTCGATGGCCGCCTGCGACAGCCGGGCCTGGCGGAGCCGGCCCAGGAAGCGATTGGCCAGCCCATGATACTCGTTGCGTAGCAGGAGGCGATAACCGCCCCCCTCGTGGACGATCTGGTAGGGACAGCCGGCCAGGGCGTAGCGGGCGTTGAGCTCATCGACCAGGCCGGGGATCTCGGCGGGCTCGACGTCGCGCATCCACTGCGCGGCCGCGGCGGCGGAGAGCGACTGATTGTTCTGATTGCCGACGAAGAGCATCGCCTCCAGGATGCTCCGCGGCCCCAGCGGGCAGGAGTCTTCCGGGGCTTCTTCCGCAGATGCGGCCGCGGGCGGCTCGCCCGGCGACGGCGTGTCCGATGGGGCCGGCGCGGCCTCGGCCGGCCGCAGCTTGGGGGCCGTGCCCATCACCTGGGCAAAGGCCTGGGCCAACTCGTCCAGCGAGATGCCCTCCGGCGGCGACGGTTCATGCTCGGGAGTGCCGCTCATGGCGATTCCGGTTACTTCCCCCAGCGCCGGGTGCCACTGCTGGCTCGTCCAGCAGTGCAGCAGGCTCTGACAACTCGGCACTGCTGGACAAGCCAGCAGTGGCACCCCACACAACGAGGCCGGGATGAAAACACCATCGCACCGTTCATCAGCGCCCCCAGCGCTTGGTGACTTGGGTCTTCATGAATTTCAGCCCGTCGCCGGCCAATTGCCGCTCGCTGGCGTACATGCGGCGCCAGATTTTCGTGGCCGCCGCCAGTTTCTCCAGGGCCAGGCCGAAGGCCTCGATCACCAGGAGGTTGTCGTAGCCGATCTCGTGCAAGGCATCGAAGGTCTCGGACCAGCGGACATTGCCCGCCCCGGGGGTGCTGCGGTCGTTTTCCGAGATGTGGACGTGGGCCAGGATGCCTTTCAGGGCGCGGATGGCTGCGGCGGTGTTCTTCTCCTCGATGTGCGAATGGAAGGTGTCGTACATCATCCGGCAGCGGGGATGATCCACGTCGCGGCAGAAGCGCGCCCCGTCGGCCGTGGTGTTCAGCAGGTAGCACTCGAAGCGATTGAGGCTCTCCAGGGCCAGCGTTACCTTGCACCCCTCGGCGTGCCGGGCGACCTCCTGCATGCTCTCGACGGCCCAGCGCCACTCGTCGGCGGTGGGCCCGGCGCCGGTGAAGTATCCCAGGGCGGAATGGAACGGTCCGACGAGGGTCTCCGCCCCAGCGGCCGCGGCGCAATCCAGGGCCGCCTTGTTATGCTCGACCCCGCGGCGGCGGACGGCCGGGTCCGGGCTCATCGGATTGTCGTCCGGGCCGCGGACCGTCACCCCCGTCCGCGCCAAACCGGCGTTGTCGAGGTATCGGCCCCAGCGGGCGTACTTGTCCACGTCGAACTCGAAGATGGGCAGTTCGACGGCGTCGTAGCCGATCTGCTTGATTTCATCCAGCAGCGGCAGCACCGCGTCGTTGATCGTGTCGGTCCAGAGCAGCAGGTTCAAGCCGTAACGCACTGGGCTCTCCTTCGTAATTGTCGCGGAAGGTCGTGGTACCCAACCGGCCAGTTTCGCATGTCCGCGGCGATCCTGCAAGATGCGCCGGGGGCCCCCGGCAAGGCACTTCCGCCGAGGTGGAGAGGACTCCCTTCCTTCCCGCCCTGTCCGGGCTTAAAATCAGCAGATCGTCAGCGATCTTCCACCTCGGAGGGGCCACTCATGCCCGCGCCGGCAGTCGTCAAGGAATTGGTCCAACGGTTCAGCAGCCACGTCGAGAGCTACCGCGCCGGTCAGTATATCGAAGCCCAGGTCCGCCGCGAGTTCCTCGACCCCTTCTTCGAGGCATTGGGTTGGGACGTGTATAACCGCAAGGGCTACGCCGAGGCCTACAAGGAAGTCATCCACGAGGACGCCATCAAGATCGGCGGCCGGACCAAGGCCCCCGACTACTGCTTCCGCGTCGGCGGGGGGCAGCGGAGCTTCTTCGTCGAGGCCAAGAAGCCCTCGGTTGACATCCGCGAGGCGATTACCCCCGCCTACCAGTTGCGCCGCTACGGTTGGTCGGCCAAGATGCCGGTGAGTATTCTCACCGATTTTGCCGAACTGGCCGTCTACGATTGCCGCATCCGGCCCGAAAAGAGCGACAAGGCCTCCATCGCGCGGATCATCTACCACCGCTACACCGACTACCTGGAACACTGGGACGCGCTCGTCGAGCTGTTTTCCCCGGAGGCCATCCGCCGCGGCTCGTTGGAAAAGCTCGTGGCCTCGAAGAAGGTCAAGAAGGGGACCGCCGAAGTCGATGCCGCCTTTCTCCGCGAGATCGAAGGGTGGCGCGACGCGCTGGCGCGGAACCTGGCCCTGCGAAATTTGGGCATCGATCACGAACCCTTGAACTTCGCGGTGCAGCGGACGATCGACCGCATCGTCTTCCTGCGAATTTGCGAGGACCGCGGCGTCGAGGCCTACGGCCGCTTGCAGGACGCGGCCAACGGCACGAACATCTATCGCCGGCTGGCCGAGCTTTTCGAGCGTGCCGACGAGCGCTACAACTCCGGCCTCTTCCACTTCAGTCAAGAGAAAGGCCGCAGCGAACCGCCCGACGAGTTGACCCTCGGACTCATCGTCGATGACAAGCTGCTCCGCGATATTTTACGCAGTCTCTATTATCCGGAAAGTCCCTACGAGTTCTCCGTGTTTCCGGCCGAGATTCTCGGCCAGGTCTACGAGCAGTTTCTGGGCAAGGTGATCCGGCTGACCAGGACCGGGCAGGCCAAGGTCGAGGAAAAGCCCGAGGTCCGCAAGGCCGGCGGTGTTTACTACACGCCCGCGTACATCGTCGAGTACATCGTCCGCAACACGCTCGGGAAGCTCTTGGAAGGCGGAACGCAACACTTGCCCCCCTCTCCCTCCGGTAGAGGCGCCGGGGGTGAGGGTGTGCTGGCCACGGGCCTGACCCCCAAGGAAGCGTCGCGGCTGCGGATTCTCGATCCAGCCTGCGGGAGCGGCTCGTTCTTGCTCGGCGCCTACCAATTCCTCCTCGACTGGCACCGCGACTGGTACGTGGCCGACGGCGCCGAGAAGCACGCCCGGGGCCGGGCGCCGGAGCTGTACCGCGACCCGTCGGGCGGGTGGCGATTGACGACCGCCGAGAAGAAGCGCATCCTGCTGAACAACATCTATGGTGTGGACATCGACCCCCAGGCGGTCGAGGTGACGAAGCTCTCGTTGTTGCTGAAAATTTTGGAGGGCGAGTCGGCGGAGACGCTGGCCAACCAGTTGCGGTTATACCATGAGCGGGCGTTGCCCGATCTTGGTGGAAACATCAAGTGCGGCAATTCCTTGATCGGGCCCGACTATTACGATGACCGGGGGAAGGACCTTCCCGACGACGAGGAGCGGCGGCGGATCAACGCCTTCGATTGGAACGCCGAGTTCCCGGCCGCCTTCAAGGCCGGCGGCTTCGACGCGGTGATCGGCAATCCGCCCTGGCTAATGGCGGGATATTACATCAACGACGGAATGGACTACTTGAGATGCCATTACACGTGCGTCCAAGGCAAGTTCGATCTTTACTACCTTTTCATAGAGCTCGGGATCCGTCGATTGAATCCGGCAGGCTGTTTCGGCATGATCATCCCGAACAAATTCTTCCACACCCGTGCCGCGAGGCGGTTACGGGGGGAGCTTTCCACGAAGAGGCTCGTCCATGCGTTGGTTGATTTTGGTTACGAGAAACTGTTTGCAGGGGCAACGAACTACTCCTGTATCATGCTGCTTCAGCGCGCCGGCAGCCGCAAGCTTCGTTTCAGCCGTGCTCGCGTGGGGTTGAGCGTCGGAGAGTCCTTTAATGTCCCCTGGAGCCACGTCTCCGACGATCCTTGGCACTTCGCCAATCCGAAAATACAACGGTTGTTCTCCAGAATCGAAAAGCTGGGTTGTCACCTGTCCGATTTGGTCCAGCACTTCGGTGCCGGGGCGCAGACGGGGGCGGATAGAATCCTTTCGCTCGACCGCGATGATGCTGAAGAACTGCAGATCGAGAAGAACGTGCTGCGCCCCATTTTCCGTGGCAGGGACGTTCGGCGCTACCGGGCGGCTCGAAATCCGAAGGTCGTGCTGTTTCCGTATAAGAACCGGGGCGACCAATTCGAAATCTACGATGAGCGAACGCTGCGATCTCGATTCCCGAATGCCCATGCGTATCTCCACGCGCACAAGGCCGCCTTGTCAGATCGCGTGTGGTTTGGCAAGAACGCGACGGAGTTGTCCGGTCAATGGTTCGGGATGATGTATTTGGATTCGCGGCAGTCGTTCCTAAGACCACACCTGCTGACGCCGAGTCTTAGCGACCGCTCGAATTTCATGCTTGGCGACGGCACCCTCTTCACCACGGGAACCGCGGGCGTGACGTCGGTGGCCCCCGCCGGCAGTGACCACCACGTTCTCTACATTCTCGGGCTCCTCAACTCGTCGCTTTTGTCATTCTATGTTACGCACCACAGCCCGGTGTTCCAAGGCGCCTACTACAAATTTAGCGCGCCGTATCTCAAGAAGTTACCAATCCGGACAATTGATTTCTCGAACCATTCCGACAAGTCCCGGCACGATCGCATGATCAAGCTGGTCGAGGCGATGCTGAAACTGCACCAGGAGGCGGCCGCGACACGTACGGAACATGAAAAAAACCTGCTCCGGCGGCAGATCGAGGCCACCGACCGCCAGATCGACCGCCTCGTCTACGAACTCTACGGCCTGACGGAAGAGGAAATCGCCATCGTCGAAGAAACGGCGTGAACGACAGGGCAGACGCCAACGTCTATGCCGGGATGCCGGCCAAGAGATCGTCCCGACGCTGCTCGATCAAACGCCGCGCCCAGGGCAGCAGTTCGACGAAGCGGTCGGGCAGGGGGGCGAACCGCACCCGCCGCATCACCTGGTTCAGCCGCGCCAACAGCCGGCCGTCGTCCAGGTAATCGCCCAGCAGCCGTTGCCGGCGGAAAACGGCAATCATCGCCGCCAGCCGGTTGGTGGGCCGCGGGGCCATGCGGTTGACTGCCTCTTGGACCCCCAAGGGCTCGACCGCTTCCAGAGTGCGATAGAACAGCTCGACCCGCCCGGCATCGCGGGCCGCCAGCGAGGCGTCCAAAAGCACCTCGACCAGCAGGTGCCCGAGGAAACTGGGGCGAAAGCCGGGGTCCTGGCCCAAGACCTGCCGGGTGGCCCCGCTGAGTTCCAGGCTGCTTTCGGCAAAGGTCCGGCTCTCGTGGAAGCGGGCGTCGTCGCGGAGGTGTTGGATCAGCCCTCGCGCCACGGCGGCCAGCGGCGCGCCGGCGGCCTGGGCAAACGGCTCGGCGTGCCTCCGCCGCACCCGCACCCCGCGGTCCACCACGCTCAGCCAGTCGGGCACGGCCGTTCCCGCCACGAAGTACGGCTCCTCGAGGAACGGCAAGGCATGGGCGAAGTAGTTCATCGGCGGGGATTGTCCCGATTTATGTGTCAACCAAAGGGACCCAGTCACGCCGTCAACTCGTCCAGCGGCGGATACCACAGCGGCAGGCGGGGAAACAACGCGCGGCCGGCCTGCTGGGCCAAGGCAGTGGACACCTCGAGGCGTTTTTCGGCCACGGCCCGGTCCCAATCGAGTTGTCCCAACACCAGCCGGGTGAAGTCGGCCACGTTCATCCGCAGGTAGCTGCGGCCCATGCGATGGCAGGTCACCGCGGCGCCGCAGTTGCTCAACTCGACCTGGTACTTCTGCCCTTCGACCTGCAGGCCGAGTTCCAGGGGGCGGGGGAGTCGGGCCTGCCGGGCGCGGAGGCAAAACTCGCCGCACAGCCGCTCCAGCAGGAGCTTCGGCTGGAGGAGGCGGGCCATGTAGACCTCGCCCCGCTCGCCCTCCTGTTCGCCGCGGCGGGGCAGCCCACAGCCCTGGGGGGCGTGCGGCCCGGCCCGCTCCCCGACCCGCGGCCCTTCGCTGGGGGCGAAGACCTGGTGGAAGGGGCTGTCGGGCGGGGCGTGCAGGACGATACTGTGTTGATCGTGCTCGATGGCGTCGCCGCAGGCGTGGGCCAGCAGTTCGGCCGCCACCTTGGGGCGTCCCGGCGCCGTGACCAATTCCACCACCCGATGCCCCTTCAGCACGACGTATCCCACCGCCGCGGTGCTGACTTCTTGCAGGTCCCAGAGGTCGGGGCCGTCCAGGGCGACATAGATCTGGTCGAAGGCCTGCCGGCGCAGCAGCCATTGCCAATAGGCCAAGGTGCGGTCCAGGGAGCCGTAGCGGCCGGCGAGATTCTGCCGATAGATCCGCACCAGGGCCCTTTCTTCCCAACGCCGCCAGGGGCGGATGTGCAGCCGGCGGTGTGGGCGGTGCCGGTGCCATCGCAGCCCCTCGTCCAGCAGGCGGGCCAGCACGGTGCGGGTGGCGGCCTGACTGGACGAGGGCTGGCCGCAGAGGGCCCAGCCGGCACGGCGGAAGAAGTGGGGAATGCTGGTCCGCAACAGGCCGACCAGGGCCCCGTCCTCGGCGGCCTGCCGCTGGGCCGCCGCCAACAAGTAGCTCGCCAGCCCTTGCCCGCGGCAGTCCTCGGCCGCGGCCAGCCATTTCAGTCCGGCCACGGGAATCTGGTTGGGGCCGAACTGCATGACGCGATGGGTCAACTGCACGTGGGCCACCAGCCGGCCGGCACGCTTCAGCAGCAGCCGGTCGCGGGGTTCGTAGAAGGGATCGGCCAGGGAGGCCTTGAATTCGGCCCACGTCGGTCCCGGGAAGAGGGCCGTCAGGAAGCCGCAAACCGCCTCGTGATCGCCGGCACGGCCGGTCATGACCGGAGAGCGCACCCGGCGGCGCACGCCCTTCCGGTCCGCGTCTGTCGAACTCCACGACGAAACCGCTGCGCTCATTCGCGCGAATCCTTTCTCCCGGCCGCAACCGATCCGTCCCCCACGCGCAAAAAAACGTCTCCGCTGGCGCCTGAATCCGGCAAGCGTGCGCCCGCCATTGCTTATCAAACCATGTTTAGCAGTTTTTGGGAAGGAGGCCGTCAAGAAAGTTGCGCAACTCCGCCTCCGGGTAGAGACAGAATCCATACTCCCGCCATGCCAGGATTTTTGCCGCTTGCGATTCTTGTGCGGTTTGGGCCTGCAACGCCACCAATTGCCGGCGGCGCTCGGACAGCCACCCTTGCAGGGCCTCGTTGATCTGCCGGATGGCTTGCCAGCGGGCGTGCGCGCCCTGGGGCGTCGGGGACGCATGGATCCAACGCTCCTTGGCCGCCAAGAGCGCCGCAACTTCCTGGTTTTCCCCCGCCGATGCCGGCAAGAACCGCTCCGGATGGTAGGCCAACTCGCGCAATTGCCGGGCGACGGCGGCGGGCGAGGCTGTCCCAATTTCGGTGTCAACCAAGGGGGACAGTCCCATTTTCGGGCCGACGCTTCGCGTCGCTGCCCGAAAATCGGGACAGTCGCCGGCCGCCGGCCGTGAAACCGGCAAGTGGAGCGTGGCCGAAACCACCATCATGCCCGGCGCTGCGAGCCCGAAGAACCGCTCCATCAACAAATTGGTCACCTGGTCGTATTTCGCCCCCCCGATGCCGTGCAGGAACAGGTCGCCCAGCACCAGGCGGGCCCAAAGGGTGGTAATCAGGGCCCGGGAGCGGATTTTCACCCCCTGTTGGCGCAATTCCGCTAGTTGCTCGGCGGCCCGCCGGCCGTCGCTCTCGGGGGAGAGAGCCAAGCGGGCCTCCCACCCCTGGCGATCGCTGAGAATCAGTTCGCGGCCGTCCTGCCGGGCCAGCAGCCGCCGCCGCACGGGCCGCTCCGCCGTCCAAACCCATAGCGGCGCCTCCAGCCAGGGACCCTCGGCGGCCAAATCGGGCATCGGCTGCACCGCGTTGCGGATCCGGTGGACCCGGCGATACTCCTGCACCGCCTCGTTGTACAAGCGGCGAAATCGCGGCAACTGCGCCAGCAGATGCACGGCAAACCAGCAGAACGACGGGGCCTCGCAGACCCAGCTCTGCGGGACCTCCAGGGTCTCCAGGCCCCAGCGGCCTTCCCACTGGTGGCGGGCCTGGGCAATGCACGCCCCCAGATGGTCGGTCTGGGCAAGACGTTCCCGCACCAACGGCCAGTAGGAGAGCACCAGCGGATCGCCCAACAACGGCGCCATCTGCGCCGCCACCCGGCCACCGAAATCCTCGAACTGCCGCCGGTCGATCACCCGCCGCTCCTCGTAAGGCACTCGCGGTTCGGGCCGATCCAACGCGATCAATTCCACTCTGGGGCGGCTCGGCGACCCGCCGGGCACCCGCAGACTCAGCCCCTTGGTCGTATCGCTGTCGATCACCAGGTTGATGGCGGTGGCCTGATGCCTTCGTGCCAGGGCGCCCAGGGCGAAGTTTTTCAGCCAGACGCCGGGATGAAACAGCTCCGGCTGGTGCCCGGCCAGAAAAATCAAGCCCTCGGCATCGCCACTCGCGGCCAGCTCGGGCCGGTAGGCGGCCGTCCATCGCCGGGCCAGGCTCAGCAACTCGGCGCGGGCGTCGGCGATCAACCGGGGCAGCCCACGGCCTTGAAAGTCATAACTCGCTCCCGCCCGGCGCCGGAGATTCTCGGCAACCACCCGGCCTGCCTCCGCTAGCGGCGGCTCCATCAGCACCCGGCCATTCTCCTGGGGTGCCCGATAGCGGTGGTACGACAGTCCTTCAGGGGAGACGGTCATCGGCCATCGCCTTATCGAGGACCCGGCGGTAGACGGCCAGGCGGGTGTCCGGCCGGTCCAGGGCGCCGCCGAAGGAACGCCGTTCATCCAGGTAGATCAGCGGCACGGCCACCTCGACGATGGTCAATCCGCGGCGGGCCGCTTGCACCCAAAACTCCAGGGGCATGGCGTAGCCGTCCTCGGTCAACGCCAGGTCGGCCAGCGCCGGCACACGATAGGCCTTGAAGCCGCAGAAGGCGTCGGTCAGGCTCAACCCCAAGCGGCGATTGATTTCCGCCGTGATGACTTCGTTGATGCGGCGACGCTCTGGCGGGGGGTCGCTGTCGCCGGGAAATCGCCGCAGGTAACGGCTCCCCGAAACGATATCCGCCTCGCGGGTGGTCTCGATGAAGCGGGGGATCATTTGCGGTTGGTGCTGGCCGTCGCAGTCGATGGTGACCAGCACCTCGTATTCATGGCGCAGGGCATAGTCGAAGGCCGAACGCAAGGCCGCCCCATAACCGCGGTTGGCCCGATGGGCCACCACCTGGACATCGCGTCGCGCGGCCAGCAATTGCGACGTTTCGTCGGTCGAGCCGTCATCGACCACCAGCACCTCCTGGCTGTAATTCAGCGCCCCGCCGAGGACGGCCGCCAGGTAGGGCGCCTCGTTGTAAACCGGCAATGCGGTTAAGGTTCGGCTGCGCATGTCCCCATTGTATGGCCGCCGGGGGGAAGGGGGAAGAAGGGAGGGACTGGGGGTTGGGGGCTGGGGGCTGGAAAAGCCCCGCGACTGCGTCGCGGGGGCGGAACGACCGAGGGGGCCGGGTCAGGAGGACGACACGCGCCTTGTCCGCACGAGGCGTGCCGCGAATAATTTCTTGGCTACAGCCGTGGCAATTTCCAACCTCAGTCAGAAAGGCAGGTTCCCATGGGGCGTTATCTTACAGACCCGCGGTTCCTCATTGTGAGTTTGGTCGTAGTGATCGGGGCTTCTACCGCCGAGGCCGGGATCTTCCGCAGGGCTTATTGCAACTACCCGGTTTACTATCAGGCGGCCCCTGCCCCGGCGGCCAACCCTGTGACGGCTCCAGCGGCGGCCCCCGCGGTCGCTCCGGCGGCCACTCCGGCGCCGCGGACGGCTTACATGCCGGTAACGCAGCCGAGTCCGTGCCCGGTGGCTGCGCCGGTCTATTGCCCGCCCTCCCAGTATTACAATACCTGGGGTGCCAGCAACATGCCGCGGAGTTCTTGGGATTTGGGCGGCAGGTGGCCGCCGTACTAAGCGGCCGGGCCCGTGAATCCTCGGTTCAGAACGTCAGGACCATGTCGGTGGCCAACGTCAACTGTTGGCTGCGGTGGCCGTCGCCAAAGGGCAGTTGGCCCTGGTTGTTGACGCTGCCGCTGTACCAGTCGCAGCGGATTTCCGGGCGGATGACGAGGTTGGGGCAGGGCCGGTAGTTGATCCCGGTGGTCCACTCGGTAAAGGTCCCCACGAAGCCCGGCGCGCCGTCCCAGCCGAGGTTGACGTTGCCCACTCCCGCCACCCGGTCGCCGTCGTCGTCGCGGAACCACTCGATGCGGGTCCCCGCCGACCACTTCGGATTGATCGTGTAGATCAGATACTGGGCCACGCCGTACCAGTTGGCATATCCGTTGCTGCCCGGCTGGCCACCCAAGTTGTGCTGGATCACGTAGAGCAGATTCTTGCTAAGCTGCTGCTTGACGTAGAGGGCGTAATCGTAGCGGTTGAGTTGGTCGTCGGGGTATTGCGGGCCGGCGTCGATCTCGAACGACATGGCGGTGGTGTTGGCGTCGTTGTGCCACTTGGCGCCGCCGAGGAAGTTGAGGTCCCCGCTGTCGTCGGAGAAGACCCCCCAGCCGCGATTGAAGCCGCCGTTGACGCTCCAGTTGTTGGAGAGCTTGTATTCGGCCTGTACGCCGGTCACCAGCACCGCTTCCGCGTAGGCCAGCTCGTAGCTGTGCGAGTAGAAGAAATTGCCGGGAGCAGGCACGACTTCATAACCCATCACCGCGGCGTAGTGGCCGATTTTCACGGTCAGGTCGTTGTAGCCCACTTCGGCGTAGAACTGCGGGAGGTCGAAACCGTAGAGCCTGTTTTGGGCGTCGATGTTGGTTTCCAGTCCCAACGAGTCGCCGTAGCGCCAGTCGGTGCCGTAGAGCAGGTCCACCCGGCCGCCGAAGTCCCAGCCGCAGCCGTTGGTGTTGACCGGCTTGGCCAAGGTCAGCCATGCCTGGTTCATTTCATATTCATTGCTGCGGTCGTTGGTGGCCAGCGGCCCGTTCCAGCGATCCGACGGGCTGAGCGTATTGATCGTGGCGCCCTGTTCGAGCCAGCCACTGGCGATGATGCCGAGCCTCTGCAGCACACACGGCTGCGGCAGCGTCCAGGGCGCGGGGGCCGCCGCGGCGCCAGCGGCCGGCGCCGTGGCATTGGCAGAATCTGTGGCGGACAATGCCGGGGCCTGGCCGGCGGCAGGCTCACTGGCCGTGGCGCCGGATGCCGCGATGCCGTCGTCGGCGCGGAGCGGCGCCGCCGATAATGCCAGGACCAGGGCCGCCAATGCCACTGCGATCTTCATGTATCCCCTCCCTGAGAAGTATTTCAGGTCCACGACTCCGGGGCCAGCGGCTGCTCCGTCCCTGCCCAATGACGACCGTCCTTCTGTGTCACTCGGTCGCACCCGACTACCGCCCCAGAGGACACCATCGACCGCGACAAACCACGCCTTTCAGGTGAATCCGGCACAATTGAAAGGCCCATCACCGCGGGCGGGGGACGCGATTCGCGATGTCCCGGCTGGGAAAAATTTGCGGCCCTGCCGCAAGGCCAGAGTGTCAACCTTGGAGTCAGCAATCCCTGTCGCGTGATAATTCCGGCCCTCCAGACACGAGGTTGTTCCTCGACGACCACCCGGCCTCCCGGCGCTCCAGCCGGCGCTGGCCGCCGGCGGGGTGGCACGTGCGGGGGGCAAGGCCATCCCAAGGCATCCGTTCTCAGCCCCTACTTCCCAATTCAACGTCAACACCCGCAGGCCCAACATAGGAAGCCGGCAGTTGCAAGCTGGGCAGTTCCTTCCAGGCTCGGTCGCGGAATGTCTCATTTCCCTGCCGGATTTGCTTGGCAGCGCGACAAATCTGACCTAAATAATTTCGTGGTTCTGATGTCTTCCTAACACAAAGGAATGCGGCATGCGCTGGTTCTACAATATGAGCATCGTGAAGAAGATTGTCTTCGGCTTCCTGGTGACCTGCGGCATTACCGCCCTCGTCGGCTACCTGGGGGTGAGCAGCATGGAGAAAGTCGACAACGCGCTGAAGGACATTTTCGACAAGCAGTTCAAGGGGCTGGTGGCCGCCAAGGCAATTCAGTTCGACATCGCCGCCCTGGAACGCGAGTTGCGCGACGCCGTCATCAACACGGGCCCGGCCGACATGCGGCACAGCATCTCAACAGCCAAGAAGTTCCGCACCGACCTCGCGGCAGACCTCGCCGAGTATTCCCAGCACACTGCCAGCAAGCAGGGGCTGGCCATGCTGGCGGATGCCAAGCGAGGCGTCACCGCTTATCTGAAGTTCTTTGACGAATCGTTCGCGCTGGCCACCGCCGGAAAGAAGGCGGCGGCCGCCAAGTACATCAAAGATAATCGCCGTGTCGCGGCCGAAGCCAATGCGGCCATTGAGGCACTGGCTGCCCATAAGCAGTCGGACGCCGAAAGAGACCGCGTGGCCAGCGGCAGTCTCTACAGCACGATGCACGCCTGGACCACCGCGGTCAACTTCGTCGGCATCCTCATCGCCATGGCCCTGGGCGTGTTCATCGCCCGCGGCATTTCCCACACGCTCGCCACGGTCGTCGGTGAAACCAAGCGCGCAAGCCGAGCGATCATGGAGGGCAGGGTCAAGGCCGTGGGCAATCCCGACCTGGTCGGTTGGGAGTTCCGGCCCATTGTCGAGGCCATTAACGTCGCCTTGGACGCGCTCTCCGGTATCATCGATAGGATCCCGTCGCCCGTCGTGACGATCGACAAGGACAGAGAGATCCTCTACATCAACGACTGCGGCGCCGCCGTCATCGGGCTCGACAAAGGCCGGATCGTGGGAACCAAATGCTTCCAGCAGTTCAAGGCCGGGCACTGCAACACCCCCGAGTGCGCGTGCGTGCGGGCCATGCAAGAGCAGCGCGCCGTCACCGCGGAGACGACGGCGCGCCCCGGCAACCACGAACTGGAGATCTCCTACATCGGCTTGCCGATCAAGGACGACGGGGGCCAGGTGGTCGGCGCCCTGGAGTTCGTCACCGACTTGACCGCGGCGAAGAAGGCCGCCCGGGTTGCCAGCAAAGTAGCCGATTTCCAGGCGCAACAGAGCCGCACGCTCACCGAGAACCTGGAGAAGCTCTCCGCCGGCGATTTCCAGCTCGCCCTGGAGGTGGCCGGGGGCGACGCCGACACCGCGGCGGCCAGGAAGTCGTTCGTGCAAATCGCCGAGGCCGTCAAACAGGTGGTCGAGACGTTGCAACGTATGACCGCCGACGCGAAAAATCTCCGCCAGGCAGCCAACGAGGGAAAACTGGGTACCCGCGCCGAGGAAACCCGCTACGAGGGCGAGTACCGCCAGATCATCCACGGCATGAACGCAACGCTGGCGGGCTTCGAGAAGCCCATCCGCGAGATCGCGGAAATCCTCACGCGCCTGGCCGCCAAGGACTTCACCTGCACGGTGGCCAGCGAGTACCCCGGCCTCTACGGCCAGTTGCGTGACAACGTCAACCAGGTCGTGACAAACATGCGGGCCGCCGTCGAACAGATTACCGAGAGCGCCACCCAGTTCGCCGAAGGCTCGCGCGTGATCGCCGAAAGCTCGCAGACCGTGGCCCAGGGGGCGCAGACGCAAAGCGCCAGCGTCGAGGAAATCACCGCCTCGGTCGCGGAACTGACCCGCTCGATCGAGACCGTCAAGGCCAACGCCGTCGAGGCCGACACGATGGCCGCCCAAACCAATCAACTGGCCGAAAGCGGCGGCCAGGCCGTGCAGAAATCCGTGGAAGCCATGGAACTGATCCGCACCAGCTCGCAACAAATCAGCGAGATCATCCAGGTGATCTCGGAGATCGCCAGCCAGACGAACCTGCTGGCCCTGAACGCCGCCATCGAGGCCGCCCGCGCCGGCGAGCACGGCATGGGCTTCGCCGTGGTCGCCGACGAGGTCCGCAAACTGGCCGAACGCTCCAACCAGGCCGCCCGCGAAATCTCCACCCTCATCAAGGAATCGACCCAGCGGGTGCAGGACGGGGCCGTTCTGAGCCAGCAGACGGGGACTTCGCTCCAGAAGATCATCGAGGGGGTGCAGACCACGGCGACGAAGATTTCCGAGATCGCCGCCGCCGCCGTCCAGCAGTCTGCCAGCGCCCAGGAGGTCTCCAAGGCCATCCAAGGCATCGCCGAGGTGACCGAATCCGCCGCCGCCGGCAGCGAAGAGATGGCCTCCAGCAGCCAGGAACTCGGCGCGCAAGCCTGCGCCCTGCGGGACCTGGTCGGCCGCTTCAAGACCGACAGCACCGCCGCCACGATCGGCAACTAACCCAGGTTATCCATCGCGCGCCACGGGTGTGTCAGCCGTGCAGGTTATGCTTTAGCATAACAAACGGCGGGAGGGCATTATGCTAAAGCATAACCTACTGGCCATCCCGTTCTTACGCTTCGTGGCCCGAAGCTGACCTCCTCTTCCCTTCTTCGGTGGGGAAGGCAGTTGCATGTCCGCTCACAATCTGCGATCATCAGGGGTGCCGGCTGAATTTCTCCGATACATCACTATTCATATCAAGCTCGTCATGTTACAATTCCGATCAAGGTAGGGAATCTTCGGGTCACGCGAAACCATGCAGGAAAGGAGTTCAGAAATGTCGAAAGGCCAGACTTTTGCGGACATCGTTCAGACCACGTACAACACCCCGTTGGTCAAGCTCAACCGCATCGTTCCCCCCGGTTACGGCACGGTGCTGTTGAAGCTGGAATTTTTCAATCCGCTTTCCAGCGTGAAGGACCGCATTGGCCGGGCGATGATCGAGGCGGCGGAGAAGTCGGGCATCCTGAAGAAGGAGACGCAGATCATCGAGCCCACCAGCGGCAACACCGGCATCGCCTTGGCGTTCGTGGCCGCCGCCCGCGGATACTCGCTGACCTTGACCATGCCCGAGTCGATGAGCCTGGAGCGGCGGGCGCTGTTGCGGATGTTGGGCGCCAGCCTGGTGCTCACCCCGGCGAAAGACGGCATGAAGGGGGCGATTGCCAAGGCCGACGAATTGGCCGCCGCCACTCCCAACAGTTGGGTTCCGCAGCAGTTCGACAATCCCGCCAACCCCGAGGTCCACGAGCGCACCACCGGCAAGGAGATTTGGGACGACACCCAGGGGCGGGTGGACTTGATCGTCACCGGCGTGGGCACCGGCGGCACGATCACGGGCGTGACGCGATACATCCGCGCGAAGAAGCCCGACTTCCGCGCCATTGCCGTCGAGCCGGTCGATTCGCCGGTCATCTCCGGCGGCAAGCCCGGCCCCCACAAGATCCAAGGCATCGGCGCCGGCTTCATCCCCAAGAACCTCGACACCAGCCTGCTGAGCGGCGTCGAGACGATCAGCAACGACGAGGCCTTCACCTGGGCGCGGCGGCTGGCCAAGGAGGAAGGCATCCTCGGCGGCATCAGCACCGGGGGCAACGTGGCGGCGGCCGTCCGCGTGGCCGGCAAGCCGGAGAACCGCGGCAAGGTCATTGTCACCGTGGCCGCCAGTTTCGGCGAGCGCTATCTATCCACCGCGTTGTTCGAGGGCCTCGGCCAGTGAACCTGGCACCCCAGTCTTTCGCGACCGTAACCCAGGAGCACATCCCATGTCCACCGAACCGAGGCCACAAGGGTTGGGAACGCTGGCCCTGCACGCCGGCCAAACCCCCGATCCCACCACGACCGCCCGCGCCGTGCCCATCTACGCCACGACGAGCTATGTCTTCCACGATACCGAGCACGCGGCGAACCTCTTCGGCTTGCGGGAATTCGGCAACATCTACACCCGGTTGATGAACCCCACCACCGACGTGCTGGAGAAACGGCTGGCGGCGCTCGATGGCGGCGCCGCCGGACTGGCGTTTGCCAGCGGCCAGGCGGCCATCACCGCGGCCCTGCTGACGATCGTGCACGCCGGGCAGAACTTCATTTCCGCCACCAGCCTCTACGGCGGGACGTGGACCCTCTTCTCGCAGACCTTCTCGAAGCTCGGCATCGAAGTGCGGTTCTTCGATCCGAGCAAGCCGGAAACACTTAGCAAGCTGGTCGACGAGAAGACACGGGCCGTCTACATCGAAACGCCCGGCAACCCCAAGAACGACGTGCCCGACTACAAGAAGCTCACCGACATCGCCCACCGCCACGGTTTGCCGGCCATCATCGACAACACGGCGCTGACGCCGGCGTTGTTCCGTCCCATCGAGCACGGCTTCGACATCGTGGTCTATTCGACGACGAAGTTCATCGGCGGCCACGGCGTGCACCTCGGCGGCGCCATCGTCGACAGCGGCAAGTTCCTCTGGGCGAAGGAGGCGAAGAAGTGGCCGGAGTTCACCGCCCCCGACCCGGCCTATCACGGCCTCATCTTCGAGGAGGCGCTGCGACCCATCGGCAATATCGCCTACATCCTCCACATCCGCACCCACTGGCTGCGCGATACCGGCGCATGCCAGAGCCCGTTCGGGGCTTTTTTGACGCTGCTAGGACTGGAGACGCTGCACTTGCGGCTGCAACGGCACTCGGAGAACGCCCTGGCCGTGGCGCAGTACCTGGAAAAACATCCGGCCGTCGCGTGGGTGAACTATCCGGGCCTGCCCAGCCACCCCGACTACGCCCGCGCCAAGAAGTATCTGCCCGACGGGCAGGGGGCCATCGTCGGATTCGGCATCAAGGGCGGCAAAGAAGCCGGCGCCAAGCTGATCAACAGCGTCAAGCTCTTCAGCCACCTGGCGAACATCGGCGACGCCAAGTCGCTCATTATCCACCCGGCCACGACCACCCACTCGCAGCTTACGCCCGAGGAACAGGCCCAGACCGGCGTGACTCCCGAGTACGTCCGTCTTTCGGTGGGCATAGAAGACGTTCGCGACATCAAGGCCGACCTTGACCAGGCCCTGCGGGTATCGCAACAATAGGGGCGTAAGGCGGAGGGCGGAGGGCGGAAGGGGGAAGGCGAGAGCAAGGATGAAGGATGAAGGATCAAGGGTGAAGACACGCCAGGAGAGAACGGTCCTCACCCGGAGGGCGAGGCGACTTTTCCGGTCCCCAGTCCCCAGCCCCTAGCCCCCAGTCCCCACCCCTATGTCCGACTCCTTCCAAAGCAGCGATAGCGTCCGCGGCGGCCAGCCGCTCCGCCATGCGCAGGTTGCCAGCTTCGCCGAGGAACTGCGGCTGGAGCGGGGCGGCCGCCTGCCCGGCGTCACCGTGGCCTACGAAACCTACGGCACGCTCAACCATAAGCGCGACAACGCCGTGCTGGTCTGCCATGCCCTCTCCGGCGATTCCCACGTCGCCCGCCACGACGAGAACGACGAGCCCGGCTGGTGGGACATGGTCGTGGGGCCGGGCAAGTCGATCGACACCGAGCGCTATTTCGTCATCTGCCCCAACATCCTCGGCGGCTGCCGCGGCACCACGGGGCCGAACAGCCTCCAGCCCGGCGGCGATCGGCCCTATGGCGGCGACTTTCCCGCCATCACCGTCGGCGACATGGTCCGCGTGCAGGCGCAGTTGATCGAGCATCTGGGGATCGAGCGGTTGCGGGCGGTAGTGGGCGGCTCGCTGGGTGGCCACATGGCCCTCTGCTGGGCCACCCGCTTTCCCCGCCGCGTCGCCGGCGCCGTGGTGGTGGCCGCCTCGCCGCGGCTGACCAGCCAGGCCCTGGCCTTCGACGTCGTCGGCCGCAACGCCATCCTCCGCGATCCGGCCTACCAGGACGGGCAATATTACGCCGGCGGCAACGGGCCCGCGGTGGGCCTGTCGCTGGCGCGGATGCTGGGCCACATCACCTATTTGTCGCGCGAGGCGATGGCGCAGAAGTTCGGCGCCCAGCGGCTGCGGCCCCGCCAACTCCAGACCCAGTTCGAGAACAAGTTCGCCGTCGGCTCCTACCTGGCCTACCAGGGCGACAAGTTCGTCGAGCGCTTCGACGCCAACAGCTACTTGACGCTCACCATGGCGATGGACCTCTTCGAGCTGGGCGAGACCCCGGCGAAGCTCGCCGCCGCGCTGGCCGCCGGCCAGTGCCGCTGGCTGCTCTTGAGCTTCACCTCCGATTGGCTCTTTCCCGCCTTCCAGTCGCAGGAAATGGTCGATGCCCTGATTGCGGCCGGCAAGCCGGTCAGCTATTGCAACGTCGAGAGCGACTGCGGCCACGACGCCTTCCTGCTGGCCGACAACCTCGATTCCTACGGCGAGATGATCCGCGCCTTCCTGGCCCGCCTCGACGACAACCAGGGGACTGGCTCGTTTTCCAGCCAGGGGACTGGCACTTGTGTCGAAGCCGACCCCGCGGCCGACGACGACGAGCCGGGCAGTCGCAATCCGACCAGCATCTTCCATCGCCGGCGGCTGGATTACGATTCGATCCTGGAGTTGATCCCGGCGGAGTGCAGCGTGCTCGACCTCGGTTGCGGGAGCGGCGCCCTGCTGGCCCGTTTGCGCCAGCGGGGCCACCGCCGCATCATGGGGATCGATCTCCACGAGCAGGCCATTCTTGCCTGCATCCGCCGCGGGCTGGACGTCGTCCAGGCCGACTTGAACCGCGGCCTGGCCTCCTTCGCCGACAAGCAGTTCGACTTCGTCGTCCTCTCCCAGACGCTCCAGGCGGTGCTGGACGTGGAGCGCGTGGTGGCCGACCTCTTGCGCGTCGGTCGCCAGGGCATCGTCAGTTTCCCCAACCTCGGCTATCGCCCGCTCCGCGAGCATCTCTACACCGAAGGCCGCGCCCCGCGGGCCGGCAGCCTGCTGGGCTACAACTGGTACAACTCGCCCAACGTCCGCTTCCTCACGCTGGACGATTTCGACGAGTTTTGCCGGGAGAAGGGCATCACGATCCATCAGCGGATCGCGCTCGATACGGCCGCGGGCATCGAGGTCCGCGACGACCCGAACCTGAACGCCGACGTGGCGATCGTCGTGATCAGCAAGTGAAGGGAATAGAAAATGGAGTGATTTCCTCCGCCCCCGGCGATCTGGCAATAATTGCTATTACGTTCCGCAAGTCTTCACGTCTCCTGCTCGGTCCCGCCTTTTCCGTCCCAGCGATATCATGAGCACAAAAAGGATAGACGCGTGGTTGGCGGAGCACAACGCCAGAGGGCTGGTGGTCAGGGCGGAAACCGCGGGCGAGCACAGAGATCTGTTCTTCAGGTCGGATCGGGACCTTTGGCACAGCAACATCGACAACCTGGATTTCGCCCTCGTCGCGCTGAGTCATTATGCTTCGGCCTCAGGGCGCGATTTGCACCTTCGCGGCGCGGTCAGTCGCTCTCAGATCGAGAACATCGACGAATTCATACAAGTCTGGTCCAATTGGAGACCCGATCTCTTCCAACGCATAGATTTCTCTGCAGATGCATACAGCGACGTGCCCTCCGGTCGAGAGCTGCCCGCCGTAATGACCTTCAGCGGCGGCGTGGACGCCAGTTTTTCGCTGGTCGCTCATCAAGAGAAGATGCTGGGCCGGCTGTCCAGAGATATCCGCTGCGGCGTGCTGGTGGTGGGATGGGATCTCAAACATGGCGATGAGATTGCGCAAGAGACTGCTTACGCAAAGGCGCGGGAATCACTGCATGCGTTCGGAGCCGATTGTGTGCGGATCGCCACGAACTGGCAGCAAGACTTCTGCCCCCATTGGACCCTGGGGTTCAACATCGGTGTGTCAGCCGTGCTGCAGACGCTGTCAAACCGCTACTCGCACGGGATTATCGCGGCTGATCTATCCTACTTGCAAGAGCTTGCAGCCGGTCCCCATGGGAACCACATGGTCGTAAACCATTTGCTCGGGTCGGCCGGCTTTCCGATCATTACCAGCGGGGGAACTCACTCCCGGCTGCAACGAGTGGGCGTGCTGGCGAAGTATCCAATACTTCTGAAAAACTTGCGCGTGTGCTATCAAGACAACGCCGGCGGCGGCAACTGTGGATTCTGCGAGAAATGCATCAGAACTCGCCTCGAGCTGATCGCCAGCGGTATCGAACCGTCGATCTGCTTTCCCGGAGAGTTGCGGGCCGAGGCCGTGTCGAACGTGGGCGCCTTATCGACCGCGGGACTCTTGTTGTTCGAAGAGATATTGGCTCGTTTTCCGAAACATCATGAGCTTTACGCCGCCCTCTGGGACGTGGTTGCGAGGGCGCGAAGCGAGCAGCACGCGGCAGAGTTGGCCGATGCAATCAACCAGTTGGAAACGTGCCGAGCGGAGAATGTGAAACTGGCGAGCTCTCTCGGGGAAATGAAGCGTTCCCGATCCTGGCGCTTTACCGCACCGCTGCGGAAGCTGGCCGGAGTTGTGCGGAGAGGAATGCCGACGTGGCGATCGTGGTGATCAGCAAATAGGGGCCAGGGACCAGGGATTGGGGGCCGGAAAAGTCCCCTCGCCCTTCGGGAGAGGGCCAGGGTGAGGGCCGCTCGTTTCCTTCATCCTTGATCCTTCATCCTTGCTCTCGCCTTCCCCCCTCCGCCGTCCGCCCTCCGCCTTTTTCTTGGGGTCTTGACGGCAGTCTGTAGTTCGCACGTTATCTTCCCCGCCTCTGTTGCCCGGCCAAAAGTTACGTCGAGATTGCACCACCGAAGCGGTTTTTCTGCAAGGGGTTGTGACGGCGTGCATGATCGCAACTTCATACCTCTGCCGGGTGTCCGATTGCACTTAAGCGGACCTCACTACACCACGAGTAGTAGTGAAACGGGCCGTTGCCCGCGGTGCCCTCTCCCTCCGGGAGAGGGTCAGGGTGAGGGCTACAGGTCTCGCGCGGAGACGCAGAGGGCCCGCAGGCGTGGGAAAACCGGGGCTCCCTAAGTTCTAGGCACCAAGTTCTGTCCCGTTATAGCCAACCGGCTGGCCCAATTTCAAGTCGAGAATGCGGGCGGCCCCGGGCCCAAGCCGGGCGTAAGAGGCTCCATAGAGGGAAAAAGGGGATAAGTCCAATTAGTCGTGGTTTCTGCCGATAATTGGACTTATCCCCATTTCCGCGAGGCCGAGCACATCTTCGACGAGGGTAGCAACTCATGGACCGGCTAGGGGGCCGAGTGTGGCAAGGGCTACCGTAAGGCTACCTTCAAGGGCGTCACTCCGGCCAATAGCAGTAGTTATGACGCCCAACGTCTGCTCTGACATTTGCACCTTATACTCGCGCGTCCCAGTCATCGCCATCAAATCCATGCACTTGTTGATACCCTCCACGTCATGCAAGTAGGAAGTCAAGGCTTTAAGGTCAATGTCCCCCGGAAGAACGGGTCGCTGGATGTAGTGTGTTGTTGCCCCCGTTCGTAATCGTTCAACCAGCAGCCTTGACGCTGGGTCTGCCATACATTGGCGAAGTCTTTTGGCAACGAAGCCCATCAGCAGCCGATTATGCCGGAATTCGATCGCCAGCCCCGACAGTATTGGTCCCACGTCCCCCACACGGCTGACCGTCGCCCACCGATCAAGGGCCAGCAGTGCCTTGCCATCGAACATACGGACGTTTCCGCCGTGCTCTGCGTTGGTCGCTGCATTGAAGAAGTTGCTGCGAGCATTATCGGCGATGTTGCCCGCATTGGCGACAAGGAAAGTGCAGATGCGTTGTTCGGCTCCGGTATTCGGGTGCTGGAAAGGGCTGCGGAACGCTTGGCGGCAATCCTCAATCAGCTTTTCGGAATCTGATTGGCCAATGCTTTCCTGATACTTCGCTTGCAGACCGTGGTACGACACTTCCCCAAAGCGGTCGATCTCGCCGAACACAAGGTCTTTTCCAAACTCCCGTTGACCGTGGTACTCGGTGACAATCGAGTAGCCGAGACGACGAAGGAGGGGAACCAGGAAGCGAGTACAGAATCTGGCTTCGTCAGCAAAGGTCCTAAGCTCGGCCTCGATGGGCATGGCGTCACTCCTCGGCCCTTGTGCTGCACCTTTACGCTACTCGAACTGCTGACACTGACTCTGCCGTTTCCGTCCTCACCCGCTCCAAAACCTCCTCCAGGAGGCTGCGAAACCATTTTTTCTCCTTCGCTGAGTGAACCAGCGACTGCTTCCAGGTCTGAGAGAAAAAGGGGATAAGTCCAATTAGTCGTGGTTTGTGCCGATAATTGGACCTATCCCCTTTTCCCTCTTCTTTTCATCAGAGCAACAAGTCCACCATCTGCTATTCGCTTTCCAACTCGGGGAGTGCAATGGTTAGACCTTCAGCGAAGGGGAAGCGTGCTGAGAATTGCCGGTAATCGCTACTCTCCTTCAGCAGCTTCACGAATTCCGTCTCGGCAACCGCTCTCAGAGCGCGTCGGTTCGTGCTCTGAGTCGTGCCCCGGCATTTTTGGGGAATGCAGCTTGGGTGGTCGACCGGACTGATTGTAATGTCATCAATGGGTATCGGTTGCGTCAAGACGATGTCCCAGATAGCCCCAACGCCAGCGTTGTCGAAGTAGTAACTCGGTTGGACGCTACGCCAGAGTTTTTCCTCAAAGCTGTAGATTGGAATCAGTGTCTCGTACTGGACAAAAAAGTACCGATGGCGACCGCTGGTCCGGCGGAACACCATAAACTGCCTACCACTGAGGACAGAAAGCGGAAACTCGATGACGAACGGACCGTACCTGTTTCCGTCCGAATAATAATTCAAACCTGTCCAGACACCCGGGACACTCCAAAGCCCGTGTTGGGGAAGCTGAAGCGACCATTTGCTGCGCAGTCCTAGTTCTCTATCTTCGAGTATGGTTTCCAACTCATCTCGGTGGCATGCGTGGTAGAGCTTATTGCCAAGCAGCCTCCTCGTTAGCGCTTGCGACCATCTGAAGTAGCCGCGAAAGTCCTCCGAAGCAAAGGGACGTTTGTAATCAGGCTCTGGCACGGTTGAGTCCTCTCGCGGTAAGCGATTGCTTCAATCCGGCAGTTCCACTGCGGTAGTTCCCGGGGAGTTCCGGGGACGCGATTCCGAATTCCGCCCCCCCGTCTTCGCCGCTGGCGTGGAACGGCTGGACAACACGCCGGAATTATCGCTTGCCGTAACCGCCGCAGACAAACGCCAGGATACTCCCGCCGCGAAGCGTGTCAAGCCAGGCGGTATCCGGGGAGAAAAAAAGGCGTCAGCGGGCATGATCCGGCCATCCGCCCCCGCGACGCGGTCGCGGGGCTTTTCCAGGCCCCCGTCCCCAGCCCCTAGTCCCCAGCCCCTAGCCCCCAGCCACTAGCCCCTCGCCCGCCGTCCGCAGGGCGGCCGGATCGTGCGGCGGCGGCGGGCCGCGATGCCCCAGGTCCATGTCCTCGCCGAAGTAATACTTGCGGGCCTCGGCGTTGGCCAGCACCTCGTCGGGCTTGCCATGACAGAGCACCTTGCCGTCGCGGATCACGTAACTGCGGTCGGTAATCTGCAACGTCTCCCGCACCTGGTGGTCGGTGATGAGGATGGCGATGCCGTCCTTGCGGAGGCTCTTGATGACGTTCTGAATGCTGATGATCGTCACGGGGTCGATGCCCGTGAACGGCTCGTCCAGGAGGATGATCTTGGGATTGGAGACCAACGCGCGGGCGATTTCCAGCCGCCGCCGCTCGCCGCCGGAGAGCGAAAGGGCCAGCGATTTGCGGAGCCGGGCGATGTCGAACTCCTCCAGCAACTCGCTGCAGCGGGCCTTCCGCCGCGGGCGGTCGAACTCCAGCATCTCCATCACGCCCAGCAGGTTCTGCTCGACGGTGAGCTTGCGGAAGACGCTGGATTCCTGGGCCAGGTAGCCCATGCCGCCGTCGCGGGCGCGGCGATACATCGGCCAATCGGTGATCTCCACGCCGCCCAGCCAGACTTGGCCGGCGTTGGGCTCGATCATGCCGCAGGTCATGCGGAAGCTGGTCGTCTTGCCGGCCCCGTTGGGGCCCAGCAGGCCGACGATCTCGCCGGCGCTGACGCGGAAGTCGACCTTATCGACGACGCGGCGGCGGCCGTAAATCTTCACCAATCCTTGGACTTCCAACATCGGTCCGCTCCTTCGGCCCTAGCGTACGAATCCCATCTTGCGGAAGTTGGGAAAGAACGGGAAGGGGATGTCATGGCCGCCGATGGTCACTTTGTCCCATGAGTGCGGCCAATAGATCACCAATGCCTTGCCGATGAGCAAGTCGCGGTTGACCCAATAGCCGCCCCGCCAAAACCGCCCGTCGGAACTGTACGCGCTGTTGTCGCCCAGCATGAAGAACTTGTCCGGCCCCAGGGTAAACTTCACGTCCTGCTGGACGTCCTCGAAACGATGCCACGTGCTGGGATCGGCCATGTCAGGGCAGAGATCCGTGAACTCGCAAATGATCGGAGTCGTCGACGACGCCCCCATATTCCGGCGGGCCTGATGGACGTAATCGTCGGCGATGTAGTAGATGTTCCGCATGATCTTCAGGTGGCTGACCAGCAGCGACGCCCCCTGGCTGGCGATCCCCACCGGCGACAGGTCTGCCGGGGTGGGGAGATACGTCTTCAGCTTCGAGGCGGCATTCAGGGCGGCGGCATTGAGGTCCGCGGACTTGTAGCAGGTGGTTGCCGACCACTTGCCGTCGGCCTTCTGGTCGCTGGCCGGGACCAGCCGGCCGTCGATCCACAACAGCAGCCGGTCGTCGGCGTTGGCAAAGAGGATGCCGTGCGGCTTGCCGTCGCCCAGCGGCGTCTTGGCGGTGGGATGGAAGTCCTCGGCGCCGGGGCCGCTGATGGAGAGGGCGGCGTCGCCGCTCTTCAGGTCGATCCGGCAGCGGAAGCCGCGGCCTCCCTTGACCAACTCGAAGATCGCCTGCCCGGCGGCGGCCCGCGGCTTGATCGTACACTCCAGGGCCAGGTCGCCGACCCAATCCACTCCCAGGCTCTTCGGCGGATAGTTTGCCGACTGGCGCGTATCGCACCACTGGCCCGTATTGTAGGCGAGGAAGTCGGAGATCAGGGCCGGCCGCAGTTGGGGCCGCATCCTCTCGTTGGTCGTGTCATACGAAGGCACGAGGTGCTCATAGCGCAGCCAGGCGCCGCCGGGCATCGTGCCGTCGGTCTCGAACTGCCGCTGGTCGGGCGACCGCCAGCCGTCTCCGCTCCAGCGTGGCGGGGCGCCCCAGCGCGCAATGGCCGGCATGTAGTCGTTGTCGAAGACCGGTTCGAGCATGGCCAGCAGTTTTTCCGGCGGCTTGCGGGCGATGCGGAAGGGCCGCTCGGGCCGGTCGTTGCGCCGCGTCCACAAGGCGCCGTGCTTGATCCAGAGGGTCTCGTCGGGCAGCCCGGTCAGGCGTTTGATGTAGTTCTTCGAGGCGTCGTCGGGAAAGTGGAACACGACCACGTCCCAGCGCTCCAGCGGCTTCAACTGGTAGCAGAATTTGTCCACCAGCACGCGGTCACCGGCATAGGACGGATTGGACTTCTCCGAGAAGATGTCCAGGGCACGGCACATCGGGCAAATGCCCGCGTTGACCTGGGCAGGTTTCGATTCGCCGTTTTCCTCTTGAATATCGCTGGCGCTGACCTGGAAGGGGCAGGCGCACTCCGGACATTCCAGGTCCTTGTGGGCCCCCATCAAGGCTGGGGCCATCGAGCCGGTGGGAATCACAAAGGCCTCGGCCTCGAAGGTGCGGATCAGAAAGGCCAGCACCACGGCCACGATGACCGATTCGATCGTCTCGCGAACGGCGGCGTGCCCCAGCAGCGACCAGGGCCAGGCCGGGGATGTGGCGGCCGGTTTGCCCGGCGCGGGCGGCTGCTTGCCGGCCGCTGCGGCCTGGGAGAATCGTGCGTGGGCTTGTTTGCGACTGGCCATATTAACGAATATAACGGATTCGGCCCCAATCCGGAACTTGAAAATGCCAGCTCCCCCATTTTGCCAGGCGAACGGGGAAGATAATCGCTAAAGGCTTGCCTATCAACCACTTGGCACTGACCGCCGCCGGCGGCGGCCAAGTGCGGCTGTCCTCCGAAATCGGGCTGTTGTCGCCCAAAACGAAATACTCCTCCGGGCCCAAACGCGCCGCGGCATTCCCCCCGGCCCCCTGGCGGGCCCAAATCGGCTCCGTGTAATACACGTCGCGATAGACCCGCACCTCCTCCAGCGTCACCGCCAAGCGCTCTGCGCCGATGGCCAGCGGTTGGGCCGGCGGCGCCGGCTCTCGATCCGGCCGCCCATAGGGCCGGGCGACCACCGTCTCCCCGCCCAGCGCCAAGAGAAACTGCTGATCGAACAAGGAAAGCTCGATCTGCCAGCCCTCGGCCATGTTGGGCAGTTTGCCGGCGGCCCCCGCCATGGGCCGGCCATCTTCCAGCACCCGCCACCGCCGGTCCTCCGGATTGATCTCGACGCGAAACTTCTTCTCCCCGTCGCTCGCCCAAAGCACCAACGAGCCCGGGCCCGATGCCTTCGCCACCCGCAGCGAGAGCATCAAGTCGGCCACGGCATGAACGTCCTCCTCGCGGCGCGGTCGGCCCTGATCGTAGCCGCAGAAGTCGGTCACCGGCGCGGGCGTCACTTCCGCCGGCCGATCCGGCATGCGCTGGGCGTGATGGTAGACGAGCCAATCGACCGGTCCTGCGGCGGGCGTGGCGGTGTGAAGGAAGCGGCTGGCGGCAGTATCCCACGCGGAATGCGCCCCTTCGGCCTGCCAACGGGGCGGCGGCGTGGGTTCCAGCATGGGCCGCTGGTCGGCGTCGTAGACCAGGATGGCCATGGCCCGCTGTTGCGCGAGGGTCTTGCATTGGATCTTGCCGTCGGCAACCACGTGGCCGTGCCGAATCGTGATCGATTCGTTGGGAAGGCCGACCACGCGCTTGACATAGAGGCCGTGCGCGTCGCCGGGCCGGCGAAAGGCCACGACCTCCCAGCGCCGCGGCCCACGGAGCAAGAAGGTCGAGCGATCGACCAACACCCGGTCGCCGGCCGCGACGCCGCTGGGGTCGATGCGGCAGCCCGCGTAGCCGCAATTGGGACAGACCACCCGTCGCAGCGGCTGCGGGCCCTCGGCGTCGCAGGGAAAGCGATGGCCGCAGTCCGCGCAGACCACGTCGCGGTGGGGGCCCAAGAGGGTGTCGGCCATGGATCCGCCGCTCACCTGGCAACCCAGGGGGAAGCCGTCGAAAAACCAGGTCCGCAACACCGCCACCGCCGCGAGCAAAACGACCGCCAGCTCGACGAAAGAACGCACTCGGGTACGAAACGTGGGAGCTTTGGCGCGCATAGGCGGACTGCAACGGTTGATCGCTCTCTGTCTATCTTGACGGATTTTCCGGGCAGCCACAACCGCCGGGGCCAGGGGTCAGGGATTTAGGGATTTAGGGATTTAGCGACTGGGATTGGGAGGAGGGGTGAGGACGGAGGGCGGAAGGACAGGAGCCGGGGCTGGCGGCACGCTTGCGGTTTCGCACCATGCTCTAACCCCGAAATCCCCAAATCCCTTCATGCTAGATTTGTTTGCCAAGTATTGCGAGACCTGAATATGGGGCAAGACGAAGAACTCTGGTGGGGTGCACCGTTTCGACCGGAACGTCGCAAGTCCGATCGCCGCCGTAGCGTGCGATTTGCCGTGCCCCCGTCACGGCAAGCGGCCAAGTTGACCATCGCTTCCTCGACCTGGCCGGTGCAGGTGGTCGAAATTTCCACCACCGGATTCACCCTCCTGGCCGACCATCCCATGGAGGAACTACGCGTCGGGCTCTCGGGCGAGCTGCAAACCGCCGACGGCAAGTTTGCCGTCCGCGTGGCCAACGTGTCCGAGGTGAAGACGCCCAAGTCGAAGTCCACACCCGGCAAGACCGTGCTGCGGCTGGGGCTCAATCATCTGGGCGAGTTGACCTCTGGCAAGGGGCGCCTGGCCGGGCGGCGTCGCTGGAAGTCCAGGGCGCGGCCGCGGTGGCGCTTATCGCAACGCTCGCTGACCATGGTCCTCACCGTTGTCGTATTGGCCATCGTGCTGCTGCCGATTCTCTTGGTGGCCAATGTCCAGTCGCCCGACAGCGCGCTGCTGCGGAATATGCTTTTCTGGGGGCGTCACGCCGTCGGGCTGAGCGACGAGCCCGGCCCGCGCGAGCCCGCGCCGGCCGCGGCGGATGTCGCGCCCAGCCTCGCCGATGACTCGCCCGAGGGCCGCACCGTCCGCCACCTGGCCCAGACGCTGCCCGGCCCCGATGCCTTTGCCGCCCCCGAGGTCGTCCGCGCGTTGGGGTTGACGCATCCCCAGCAAGCCAAGTTCGACGAGCTGATCCAGGCGACGAGTTGGGCCCTGCGGGACTTGGACCGGCGTTGGCAGAGCGACAGCCGCGGGGCCCACGACCGCCGGCGCGCGAAGATCCTCGACGCCGCCCGCCTGGAGGCCCTGAAAATCCTCACGCCACAGCAACAGGTCGCTTGGGCAAAGCTGACCCAGTAGCGGCGTGCCACCCGGTGGTGGCAGGCAAATTCCCGGAAAACCCGACCTTGCGGTTCTCCCGCATCCGATCTTGACAGTAGCGCCACCCGTCCCCCTCTCCCGACCACCCTTCAGGTGGTGCCCGGAGAGGGTCGGGATGAGGCCTTTCCGCCTGTTTCTTTCCC
Organism: Thermoguttaceae bacterium; assembly: GCA_052139835.1. Classification (GTDB taxonomy): domain Bacteria; phylum Planctomycetota; class Planctomycetia; order Pirellulales; family Thermoguttaceae; genus JBKQVT01. The sequence continues at coordinate 8,248 of JBKQVT010000128.1, read as the reverse complement.
TCCGGGAGAGGGGACTTCGGGGATCACCATGTCAATGGGCCTGCTGCTGCCGCTGTTGCTACTGGCCGCCGGCGGGGCCGCGCGGCCGGAGGACCGCCCCCCTGCCGCCGAGGTGTTTCACTGCGTCTTCGACCGCTCGTGGGACACCGACTACGACGGTTGGCCGGCGGGCTGGACCCGACTCAGCGCCCCCGGCTTCCCCCAATACGTTCGCATCAAGCTCCGCCAGGAGCCGCCGCCGGACGGCCGGACCTGTCTAGGCATCGAGCTCGACGGCGGCGCCGCCGCGGTCTTCAGCCCGCCGGTGAAAATCACCCCGCTGCTCAGCTACATCCTCGAAGGGTTGGTCAAGGCCGAGAATTTGCAGTCCGATCGGGCGTGGCTTTCGCTGACGCTGCTGGACAAGAACCACCGCAAGCTGGCGACCTTCCGCTCGGATTGGCTGGGCGCGACCCAGGGGTGGCAGAAACTCCGCCTCGGCCCCATCGACCCCGACGGCGACGCGAAGCTGGCCGTCCTCGGCCTGCACGTCCAACCGCAGGCCGAGCAAGAGGACCTGCGGGCGACGATCTCCTTCACCGACCTTTGGTTGGGATGCCTGCCGCGACTGACGCTATCGCGCCCTGGGCGATCGGGCCTGGTGGCCGAAGCGGAGAGGGCCGAAGTCACCTGCACGGCCTCGGGGTTTCTCGACGCGGGGGCCGCGGTGGACTTTCGGCTGGAAGACCGCGCGGGGCGGCTGATGGCCGCGGCGCGGCAACCGCTGGAGATGCGCGGCGAGGGCGAACCGTCCGCCGAGTTGATCCGCCGCCGCCCGCCGCCGCCCTGCTGGATCGGCCAAGCCCGCTGGCAACCGCCGCTGGCCGGCCCCGGTTTCTACCGCGTGCGGGCGGGCCTCGCCGGGGCACCGGCCGCCCCGCGCGACCAGTTTAGCCTGGCGGTCATTCTCCCCTGGCGTGCGCCCGTCGCGAGCGAGTTCGGCTGGACCCTGCCGCGGAGCCGGCAGCCCTTGGCCCAACCGCAGTTGGTCGAACTGCTCTCCCAGGCGGGCATCCGCTGGGTGAAATATCCCCTCTGGTGTGGCACCGACAGCGGCAGGGACTCACTCACTCGGGCGGTGGCTTTCCGCGACGCGATGGAGACCGAGGGGATCGAGTTGGTCGGGCTGCTGGGGGCAAGGGGGAAGGCGGACGCCGAAGCGAGCCGCGGGGTTTATCCCCGCGGTTTCGTGGCAGCGGCAGGTGACGTGGCCAAGCCCCCCGCGCCCGCGGCGGCCGAGTTGTTCACCCCGCCGGTGAAGGAGTGGTATCCCGCGCTGGAGCCGACGATGATCCGGCTGGCCACGCAGGTCCGCTGGTGGCAACTGGGCGGCGACGACGACGCCAGTTTTGTCGGCACTGCGGGCCTGGCGGCCAAGATCGCCGCCGTGAAGGCCGCCCTGGATCGCATGGGCCAGGACGTGCAGGTCGGTCTCGGCTGGGACTGGCGGGCGCCGTTGCCGGCCGCCGCCAAGCCGCCGTGGCGGTTCCTCACCCTGGCGGGCCAGCCGCCGTTGGGGGCCGAGGAACTGGCCGAGCGGCTCGCTGCCACGCGCGGCGCGCGGGCCGCCCGCTGGGTCGTGATTCCCCCGCTGCCCAAACAAGGCCACACCCTGAACGAGCGCGCCGAAGACCTCGTCCTGCGCATGTTGGCGGCGAAAATCCACGGCACCGAGGCAATCTTCTGCCCCGATCCCTTCGATCCCCAGTGCGGGCTGCTGGACCCCGACGGCAAGCCCGGCGAGCTGCTCTTGCCCTGGCGCACGACCGCGCTGCTGTTGGGCGGGGCTAAGTACGTCGGCGCCGTCGAGCTGCCCGGCGGCAGCGCCAACGCCGTCTTCGCCCGGCCGGGCGATACGGTCATGGTCCTCTGGAATCGCAGCCCGCAGGAGGAAACTCTGTACCTCGGCCCGAACCTCCGGCAAGTGGATCTCTGGGGCCGCGTGACGCAGCCCGCCGAGCACAAGGGCGGCCGGCTGGTCCGGGCCGAGCGCTTGCCGACGTTCCTCGTCGGGGTGAGCCAACCGCTGGCCCTCTGGCAAATGGCCTTTGCCATGGCCCGGCAGCGGATGCCCGCAGTGCCCGCCGAGCCGCAGGAAAACTCCTTCCGGCTGAAGAACACCTTTGCCGAGGCGGTCGACGTCAAGGTGCGGCTCACCGGCCCCGAGGGCTGGCGGGTCGAGCCGCGGGAGTTTTCCCTTCGCCTGGCCGCCGACGCCGAAAGTCAGCAGGCCTTTCGCGTCACGCTGCCGCTGGACGCCCCCAGCGGCCAGCAATCGCTGGGCATCGACTTCGCGATCCAGGCCGACCGCGCCTATTGCTTCCGCACGGAGCGGCCGATCGAGGTGGGGGCCGGCGAAGTGGAACTGGCGGCCAACGCCCGGCTGGACGACCACGGCCAGTTGGAAGTGCGGCAGACCATGGTCAACCGGGGCAAGAAGCCGGTGAGCTTCCGTTGCGGGCTGGTGGCCCCCGACCGTTGCCGCCAGGCTGCCCTGGTGATCGACCTGGATCGCCGGCCGGACGTCCAGGTCTATCGTCTGCCCAAGGGGGCGGAGTTGGCGGGCAAGACCTTGTGGCTGCGTGCCGAGGAGGTGGACGGCCCGCGGGTGTTCAACTGCCGCGTGAGCGTCCCGGCCGCGGTGGCCGCGCGCCGCGGGGCGAAAGAGACGCCGGCGATGGCGGAACGCGTGAGGTAGTGACGCTCCGGGTGCCACTGCTGGCTTGTCCAGCAGTGATGCGGCCCGTGACCGCTCGCCGCTGCCACGCAACGGCGGGGATAAACCCCGCCGCTCGCCTTTCTCCCCCGAATTCCCCTCCGAATTCCCCTCCGCCTTTACGCGGGGGGTATCTTGCCACTATAATGCACGTAGTGGCCCCTCTAACACCGACCGTGGAGGCCAATATGCACATCCGCGTCCTACGCCCCTCGCTGGCGATCGTCCTCGTCGGAGGCCTCTTGCCCTCCGTCTGCTCCGCCGGGCTCACGGTCTCTCTCGTGCCGCTCCGCGAGGTCTACCATCCGGGGGAACCGGTCGCCGTGCTGCTGACGCTGAAGAACACCGGCGACAGCGAGATCAGCGTACCGATGAACCGCTACTTCGACCTGCCTCTCGGGATCGGCCTCGACTTCAAGTATCCGCGCGGCGTCAAGCCGACGTACCGGCAACCCGGTTTCATCGACCTGCTCATGTACGGCGTTCCCGTGGCCCCACACGGGGAGTCCCATCTGGTGTTCGCGTTGAACAAGTACATGCGATTCGAGGCGATGGGGCGACAGGCAATCGGCTATTCCGCTCGGTACAGGCCGCTCGTTCGCAAGGGCGGCGGTCCTCGGCAGTTTGTCCACATGGAGCCGACCGAGACAAAAGGACAACTGATCATTGAAATGAAGCCTGGCGCAATCGACGAGAAGTGGATTCGTAGCCTGATCGCGGACCTCAACCGACGGGACAAGGCGCCCGTACCGCGGGCCGGGGAGGCGAGAAAGGGGATCAGCAGGGAGGATGCCGCCGAGTTGTTGATCTGGGCGGAGACGCCGATTGTGATCGAGCCGCTCATCGCGGCGGCCAACGACTGGACCACCATGCCGAATCTCTGGCGCGACGTGGTTGGATCGTTCCAGGGTCCTCTGAAGAAATACCAGCGCGCCCGGACCGGAATTGTGGAGATCCAGGTCGTCATGGGATTCTGTGATTTCAAGACGGCGGAGGCGAGCCTTCGGAAGGAAGGGCTCACGCTGCCGGGCGAGTGGCTCAAGCCAATCTTCGCTTACCGCAACATGGAAATGACCTTCAAGGCATTGCATTACTTGCGGGACCGCGGCTGGCACGAGGACGCCGGCCTGGTGGAGCCGTTGACCAGGGACGGCAACTGGCAAATCGCCCACGAAGCGGCGGAAACTCTGAAGGTACTGGAGGCCGCGCCGCCGCGGACCACGCCGGCGGCGCCTCCGGGAAGCAAAGGAGTAACGCCGGGGCCGCGCCCCTGTTGCGTTCCGCTTCCCTGTTGTCCCTAACCGCTCGCCGCTTCGACGCAACGGCGGGGATAAACCCCGCCGCTCGCTTTTTCTCCCCCGAGTTCCGGCTCCCGAATTTCCTCCGCCTCAATTCCCACCGGACGCCGCCGGTGGTCGTGGGCGTTGAAATTCATCCTTCATCCTTCATCCTTTATCCTTCTGTCTCCTTCCCCCTTCCGCCCTCCGCCCTCCGCCCTTTTTCACTCCCCCCTTGCATCGGTGGTGGCTTCCCGATATAGTTAGGGGCAGGGCAAGGAGTTCATGCCGGGCAGGTCCATGCGATTGCCCACGATCGAACGCCTCGGAAGCGAACTGGCAGGGCTCGATTCGTCTCTACCGAACTATGCCAGCCGGGCGGTGGACGGGCTGCTGGCGGCCGCCGAGTCGGCCGGGGCCAGCGACGTCCACTTGCAGCCGGCCGCGGCAGGACTGGAACTGAAATTCCGCGTCGACGGCGTGCTCTTGCCGGTGGCGGTCTTTCCCGCCGAGCTGGCCGCCAACATCATCGCCCGGCTCAAGGTCCAGGCCGACCTGCTCACCTACCATACCGATCGCCCGCAGGAAGGCCGCATCCGCACGGCCGAGGCCGACGTCGAGATGCGGGTGAGCACGTTTCCCACGCTGCGGGGCGAGCGGGCGGTGGTGCGGCTCTTCGGCGGCTCGCGGCGCTATCAGCGGCTGGAAGACCTCGGTCTGCCCGACGACGTGCTGGAGCCGCTCCGCACGCTGCTGGGCGAAACCTCCGGGGCAATCCTCGTCTCCGGGCCGGCCGGCAGCGGAAAGACCACGACGCTCTACGCCTGCCTGCGGGAATTGGCCCGGCAGACCGCCGGCCAGCGGAGCCTGGTCTCGCTCGAAGACCCCATCGAAGTGGCCGTCGAGGGCGTGGCGCAGTCGCAGGTTCGCCCGGCCGCCGGGCTCGACCTGGCCGTGGGCCTGCGCTTTCTCATGCGGCAGGACCCCGAGGTCATCATGGTCGGCGAGATCCGCGACCGCGCCACCGCCGAAGCGGCCCTGCAAGCCTCGTTGACCGGCCACCTCGTCTTGAGCACCTTCCACGCCGGCAGCGCCGCCGAGACCGTCGGCCGGCTGCTGGACATGGCCGTGGAGCCCTACGTGTTGCGCAGCGGCCTCTTGGCCGTCGTGAACCAGCGGCTGCTGCGGCGGTTGTGCGAGTGCGCCCAGGCGACCGACGACGCCGAGGCCCGCTTGGGCCTGCCGGTCAGCCACGTGAAAGTCCCCCGCGGCTGCCCGGCCTGCCACGGCACCGGCTACCGCGGACGGTTTCTGCTGGTCGAAATGCTGGTGCCCTCGCCGAGCGAATTGGGCCGGGCGATCCTCTCCCGCTGCGATACCGCCACCATGGAGCGGCTGGCAATCCAGGGGCACATGGTCAGCCGCTGGCGGCGTGCCTGCCGGGCGGTCGACCAGGGGCTGACCAGTCCGGTGGAGGTCCGCCGGCTCTTGGGTTTCTCCACACCTCCGTCCTGCGACGGCGAAAACGGAAACAAACCATGACCACTGCCATTACCCTGGATGAGTTGGTTGCCTTGAGCGACGAGATTGGGGCCCTGGTCCGCGCCGGCGTGCCGCTGGAGCAAGGACTGGCCGACCTGGGCGGCGATCTGCCCGGCCGCCTGGGACAGGTCGCCACCACGCTGGCCGAAGAGACCAGCCGCGGCCAGCCGCTGGCCGAGGCCATCGCCCGGCAGACGGAGCAACTGCCGGCGGCCTATCGGGCGGTGGTCCAGGCGGGCATGCGCGCCGGCCGGCTGCCGGCGGCCCTGGAAACCATCGCCGCCACCGCGCGACGGATCAGCGAAAGCCAGCGGGCCATCGTGCTGGCGGCCGCCTATCCGCTGCTGGTCTTCATGATGGCCTGGGTGGCGCTGGCCTTCCTGACCGCCATACTCGTGCCGCTGTTGGCCGACGGTTTTTCCGCCTTCGGCGCCCCCGGCGGCCGCCTCATCCAGTTCGCCGCTGGGCTCGGCCACGGGGCGATCTACTGGGGGCCGGCGGGACCGCTTTGCACGCTCTTGTTGTTGGGCGCCTGGTGGTATGCGGCCACGCGGGCCAGGGCGCTTCATGCCGGCCTGTCCTACCGGCTCCTGCGCCGCCTTCCTTGGATCGGCCCCATGCTCCGCTGGTCCTCCACGGCCGGCTTCCTGGAAATCCTCGCCCTGCTGGTGGAAAACCAGGTGCCTTTGCACGAGGGCGTCCTGTTGGCGGCCGAGGCCTGCGGCGATGGCGACATGGTGGAGAGCGCCGGGCAGTTGGCTGCCCGGCTGCAACAGGGCGGCCCGGCCGCCTCGCCCGCCGAGCCCGCCCGGCACGACGCATTCCCGCCGCTGATTCGCTGGCTGATGCTGACGGCCGGGCGCGACGGCGCGTTGCTGGCGGCGCTGCAGAGTTCGGCGGCCGCGTATCGCCGCCGTGCCTTGCACCAGGCCGAGTTCATCCGCGTGTTTTTGCCGGTGGTGCTGACCGTGGGCATCGGCGGCAGCGTCGTGCTGGTCTATGCTTTGAGCGTCTTCGCGCCCTATGTGGGCTTCCTCCGTTTCCTGGAAAGGGTGTAAATCGCCATGGTCAAACTCGGCTGGCCCAAGCCCGGCTTCCGGCAAGCCCTTTCCACCGAGGAAGCGGTGGAACTGGCGAGCCAAATCGCCGCCTTGAGCAAGGCCGGCATGCCCTTGGGCGAGGGTCTGCGGGCCCTGGCCGACGAGCTGCCCCCACGGCGGCTGCGGCGGACGGTCCATCGGTTGGCCGATCGCCTCGACGCCGGCGACAACCTGGCCGCGGCGCTGGAGTCACACCCCGGGCCGGTCGCCGCGTTGCTGCCCGGCTTGATGCTGGCCGGCGTCCGCAGCGGTCGGCTGGCCGAGGTCTTGGAAGAGTACGTCGACGTGGAGCGCCTGCGCTGGGAACTTCGCCGCCGCGTCTGGCTGCCCTTGGCCTACCCGCTGGTCCTGTTGGTCGCGCTGGCCGGGGTCGCGCAGGTGTTCAACCTCATCAGTCACCCGTTCAGGCACGTTTTTGAGGATTTCAAAACGGAATTGCCGGCGATGACGGTGTTCTTGCTCTGGGCCATGGGACCGGTGACATGGTTTCTGACGGCGGCGGCACTGCTGGCCTTGGCCGTGCCGCTGCTGCTCCGGCTGGCCCACGGGCCCGCTTGGCTGGCAAAGGGGCTGCAAGCGATTCCGCTGATTGGGCCGCCGCTGCGGTGGAGCGCCCTGGCCGAATTCTCGGGGCTGATGGCCGTGCTGCTGGAGCATCGAGTGGCCCTGGGCGACGCCCTGCGGCTGGCCGCCGGCGGCCTGCACGACGCCACCCTGGCGCGCGGCTGCCGCCGGGCGGCCGACGAAATCGAGGCAGGCAGGCCGCCGGCCGAGACCATGGCCGCCAGGCTGCTGTTGCCGGCCAGCCTCGTCCCCTTGGTCCGCTGGGGGCAGCGGACCGAATCGTTGCCCGACGCCTTCCGGGCGGCGGCCGAAATGTGCCAAGGCCGCCCCAATTCCCAAGCAGCGCTGCTAGAGATTCTGCTGCTGCCGGTGGCGCTGCTGGTGATTGGCACCTTTATCGGTTTCTTCATCATTGCCATGTTCTTGCCCTTGATTGGTCTGATTCAGAAACTTTCCGGCTGACCGCCCATGGACACGTACTTCTGTTTGCTTTTCCTTCTGGGAGCGGTGGCGGCACCCCTGACCGGCATCGCCATGCTGGTTGCGCGGCGCTGGGGTCTTGTGGCCCTTGGGTTCGCGTTTTTACTATTCTTCCTGGGCGCGGCGGCGTTCTTGATGGCAACCGCCTTGGTGGTTGCGCGCAGCGGCGGTGTTGAGGCCCTTGGGTTCGCCTATTTGCTCTTGCTCCTGGGAGCCGTGGGGGAGATCCTGGTGGCGAGCGCCGCATTCGTCGCGTGGCGCCGGGGTTTCGCGGCCATCGCGGCGGACGACGAGGGGCTGGACTTGCTGGTCGGCGGGGCCGGCTGGTTCCTGCTGCTCGGGGGGACGTTGCTGGTGTCGTGGGCGTTTCTCACGCCCGTCCTCGGTACGCTTTGGTGGGCAGTTGCGGTGGCCGTGCTGGTCGAGGCGCTGCGGTGGCGGCGGGCCACGGAGCAACAGGCGTTGCTGTGGATGCTGACCATCGCGGCCGAGCGCGACATGCCGCTGATCCCGGCGCTGGAGGCCTTTGC
>JBKQVT010000127.1:0-5223 GCA_052139835.1 Thermoguttaceae bacterium | reverse complement strand
AATGAGAGCGTTCAAGCCGAACGAGCGATTAGTACCGGTAAGCTGAACGCGTCACCGCGCTTACACACCCGGCCTATCAACGTGGTGGTCTACCACGGCTCTTCAGGGAGAACTCGTTTCGAGGTGGGTTTCCCGCTTAGATGCCTTCAGCGGTTATCCCGTCCGTACATAGCTACGCTGCACTGCGGCTGGCGCCACAACAGCTCCACCAGAGGTACGTCCATCCCGGTCCTCTCGTACTAGGGAATACACCTAACCCCGAGACCCTTATCATGACCCAACCCTCTCAACTTTCACGACGCAGATTTCTCCAGCAGGGCGCTGCCTTGGCTGCGGCCGGTATCGCCGCGCCGTACTTCGTTCCTTGCGGCGCCTTGGCGGCTCCCGGGCGGCCGGGGGCCAACGACAAGATCGGCATCGCGGGCATCGGCATCGGCCGGCAAGGCAGCGACGACCTGGCCGCCGCGCTGAAGGACCCCCGCACGCGATTCATCGCCGTCGCCGACCTCAATCTGCCCCGCGCCGAGGCGACCGCCAAGAAGCACCAGGGCGTGGCCGTCCAGGACTATCGCAAGGTGCTCGATCGCAAGGACGTGGATGCCGTCGTCACGGCCACGCCCGATCATTGGCGGGCCCTGGTCTGCATCCATGCCTGCCAGGCCCTCAAGGATATCTATGCCGAGAAGCCGATGACGCTCACGATCCGCGAAGGCCGCCTGATGACCCGCGCCGTGCGGCAATACGAGCGGGTCTTTCAGGTCGGCAGCCAGCAGCGTTCGATGCCCATCGACCAGCGGGCCTGCGAGTTCGTCCGCAGCGGCGGCCTGGGCAAGATTTCCAAAGTGCAATACTGGAATCTGCCCAGCCCCTGGGAATGCGGATTGAAAGGGCAGCCGGCGCCGGAAGGACTCGATTGGGAGCGCTGGTGCGGGCCGACGGAAATCGTGCCCTATCACCCCGATCTTTACATCCCCCGCGGCAAGCCGGGCTGGTTATCCTTCCGGCCCTACTCCGGCGGCGAGTTTACCGGTTGGGGCGCCCATGGCCTCGACATGGTGCAGTACGCCCTGGGAATGGACGAAAGCGGTCCGGTCGAGATTTGGACGAAAGGCCCTAAGTTTACTCCGCTGACGTACATCGTGCCCGAGCCGACCAAGCGCGGCAACACGATTACCAACAAGCCGAACGTCTTCTTCCGCTATGCCAACGGCGTGGTGCTGGAGCCGGTCGAGAACGCGCCGCACTTCGGCGGACACTTCTTCGGCGAGAAGGGCCGGATGACGATCGACCGCAACAAAGTCACGTCGGAACCGGTCGAGTTGGCCGTCGAACTGCTGAAGAAGGCGCCCATAACCGACTACCATATCCGCAACTGGCTGGATTGCATCCAGAGCCGCAAGCGGCCCAATGGCGACGTGGAGATCGGTCATCGCTCGGCCACGGTTTGCCACCTCGGCAACATCGCCCGCTGGGCGGGCCGCAAGCTGCAATGGGACCCGGTCAAGGAGACCTTCGTCGGCGATGACGAGGCGAACCAGTACCTGGATCGCGCCCGCCGCAAGGGCTACGAATTGCCGGAGAAAGTTTAGCCCGGATTATTGACTGCGCTACACTAACCCGAAGCGTAAGCGAGGTCTAGGCACGGCGTTGGCCTCGCTTACGCTTCGGGTTAGTGTGGTGCAGTTCTGTGTGTCGCACTCCAAAGCGGCTACTTTTTCCGGCTTTGCATCCAATCGCGCAGCACCCGCCCGGCGGCGACCGTCTGCTGCCACAGACGACGCCAGTACTGCTCGTCGCGCTGCTGCCGCAGACAGCGGACGTACTTCACCCGCTGTGCCGCCGGCAGGCGATCGAGCATTGCCGGGATCAAGGCCTCCTCGACGTTATAAATCCGCTCGGGCAGCAGGCAAACGGGAATCACGTCGGCGGGCGGAAGGGTCAGGTCGGCGGCCACGGCCTCGACGGCGTCGGCAATCTGCTCGGCCTTCGGTCCCTGCGGCGGATCGAGCCGATAAGGCGGGTCCCACTCCTGCAGCGGACGCAGCCGATCGATATGCGTCAGGGCCGCAATCACCACCGGCAAGTGGCGGTCCGGGTTCCGCTGGAATTCGGCCCGCAGCTCGTTCAAGAAACGGCGGTCGGCCGCCCGCGCGGCGGAAGCGGCCGAGCAAACGCACACGACCATGTCGCAGCCGTGCAGATGATCGATCCAGGGCTTGAGCGCCGCCCCGGGGTCGGCGACGTCGTAGCCCGCCGTGTCCAGGACGATGGCCTGCTCCAGGCCCTCATACTCGAGCACGTAAGGCTCGACCTGGTCGGTCCGCGGCACGACATCGGTTGCGGCGCGATACTGGCCGAACAAGGCATTGATGAGGCTCGACTTGCCGGACTTCTTCTGCCCCACGACCAGGATGCGAAGCGGCTCCCTGTCGAGCAGGCCGGTCCGCTGCAGGTCCTGGCCGGCGTCCCGCTTCGATTGTCTTAACGGCGCGTCGTCCGGCTGGGCGTCCTCGAGGACCATTTGGCCGCTGTAAAGCTGGATCGCATAATAGCCCGTGCGGCGGACGAAATAACCGACGGCCCAGCGCCGGACCGCTTCCGTCGACATGTCTTTGAGCTGGCCGAAGACCGTGTCGCGGGCCTCGCGGACAAAGGCGGCCGGGGTATTGATCACGAACGATGCGATCAGATACCAGAAATACGAGCGACGGGCCATGCCCGCCAGCCTCTGCAAGCGCCGCAAGTCGCCGATCGTGAGGATGTGCGAGCCGGGCACGTAGCCCAGCGTGGCCCGGCGAAGGTCGCGGGCCACGAGCTCCACGATCCGCAGGGCGTGCGGAAAGGGCGTCTCCAGCCAGGGGTCGGCGGCATCCGGATGATAATGCCGCGCCACCACGTCCGCCACGCGACGCACCACCGCCGCGAGCGTCTCCGGCCGATCCAACGGCAGGTCTTCGGCCTCGACCTCTGCGGCAAGCCGCTCGACTTGCTTCCATGCCTCCACGCCTTGTGGCGGCCAGGACGGATCGGGCTGCACCTGCGGAGGCTGGGCCTTGTGCCACAGCCCGCGGAGCAAGCACCAGCCGGCCGCCGTGAAGGCCAGGCTGAGGCCGGCCCAACCGAGCAGCAGATTGTTCCGGAAGAGCCAGATCGAACCGGCGGCAAACAGCAACACGTAAGGAATGGAAAGCAACACCAGCGCGATCGCGGCCCGGATTTTCGCGACGCCACGGATCATGGGTCGGGTTCCTTGGGGGGCGACTGATGCCGCATCCGCTCGGCGATCCAGAGTTTGCTTTCCTTCAATTCCGCGGCGTAGAGCCGGCGAATGACCTCCACGTCGAGCTTCGCGCCGCCGCGAACGCGGCCGAAGTATTGGCACAAGGCGACGCCCAGGGCGTAGGTCGAAGCGGCCGCATACAGGGCCGAGACGCCCTCGCCCAGTCCCGGCAGGGGCACGAGTTTCAGCAGCTCGCGGAGCCCCAGGCGGGTCAAGAAGCCGATGCCCAGGGCCCCGGCGATTTCGGCCATGCGCGTGATATCCATCGGTTGCCGGTAGATCTCGGCGATCTTGTAGAGCATCCGGGCCTGGGCCGTCAGCACGAGCGGCACGTCGACCGCCGGCAGCGGCACCGCTCCCGCCACGCCGGCCGCCATGGCATAGGCGACGATATGCGGCTGGGCCTTGCGGAACAGGTCGTCGCGGACCGCCTGCCGGGCCTCCGGCGTCTGGCCCAACATGCCCCGCAGTCCCAGGGGGAGCAGTTCTTCGATCACCGACCAGAGCTGCTCAAGACCATAATCGACCGGCTCGAAGCCGTCTTCCGGCAGCGTGAAATCGACGGGCACGAAGCGGTCCCGATAGTCGCGAAACAACTTGCGTTGCGCCAGGAGCGAGCGGGCCAGGTCATGCGGCACGGAAGGCGGATAGGGCGGCTCAGCGTAGGGATAAGGCAACACGTGCCGCGGGGCAGCCGGTACTCCGCGGGGCACCCGGTACTCCGCGGGTACCCGGTACTCCGGGTGGCCGGCCGGGTAGCCTTCGTGCAGCGCGGTTTGCAGGACGAGAATCGGCCAATCGGGATGGCGCGCCACGACACCGCGGAGAATGTTCAGCACGGGCTGCTGGGCGTGGTCCATCGCCTTGACCACCACGATGATCAAATCGGCCTCACTTTCCAGCCTGGGGATTTCCGCCAAGCCGTCTTGGCCCGCTTCGCCCAGGCCGCGGGTATCGAGAAAGCGGAGAAAGCACTCCTCTTCATTAGGGAAGGAGTACATCCGCGCCGCGCGGGTACAGGGCCGGAAGCCGCCGCCGATCTCGGCGCGGCTGCTGCCGGTCATGGCGTGAACAAGCGATGTCTTTCCCGACTGGGCCTTGCCCAGGAGCCAGATGACCGGCGGCGGCAGGGCCGACTTCACGGCGCGCAAGCGATCGTCCAGCGTGCGCGGGTCGATTTCCGGCGCAAGCACCTTCCGCCAGATTCTGTTCCACAGCGATTGCACGCCTGTCATCGGTTTCGCCCGCGAAGTTGGTTTGTGTCGCTCGACTTTTCTGCACGTCAGTCTAGCCCACGCGGCCGTTGGATGGCAAGCCCGGCAGTGGGCGACAGCTCAGGCAAAAACCTATTCCTACATTCCGATTTTCCGAACTTCTGTCCGCTATTTGGCCGAAGTTCCTTTACTCGCTACGCGTATTAGGGTAAAGTGAAGCACATGAGCACGACAGGTTCGGGGCGTATTACGATGCGATTCACCTATTGTCTGATCGGTTTGATCGGTTCGCTGCTGCTGTTCTCACCCGTTTCGCGGGGGCAGGATTGGCCGGAGTTTCGGGGGCCGTTCGGCAACGGCCATGCCACGGCGGCCGAGGATGCGAAGCCGGCCGGACTGCCGCTGCGGTGGAGCGAGACGGAGAACGTGATGTGGAAGACGCCGATCCCGTATTTCGGCTGGTCCACGCCGGTGGTGATGGGCGGCCAGATCTGGCTGACCACGGCGACGGAGGAGGGACACGATTTCTTCGTACTCTGCCTGGATGCCGAGAGCGGCCAGGTGCGGTTCAATCAGAGACTGTTTCATGCCGACAATCCGGAGCCGCTGGGCAACAGCGTGAATTGCTACGCCTCGCCCTCGCCCGTGATCGAGCCGGGGCGGGTCTATGTGCATTTCGGCAGCTACGGGACGGCCTGTTTGGACACGGCCACCAAGAAAACGATCTGG
>JBKQVT010000126.1:0-21957 GCA_052139835.1 Thermoguttaceae bacterium | reverse complement strand
CATTATCCGGCTTATATGGAGCTCAGCGACGCGCCGATCCCCGTCACCGGAGTGATGCAAATCCCCATGGGGACGCAGTTGACGCTGCATGCGCGGGCAAACAAGGAACTGGTTCAAGTGCAGATCGATTCCCCCACGGAGCAGAAGCCCCCCCGCGGGCCGCAGATCCTGACGGCCAACGACCTGGCCTCCGACCGCCGCGGCTTCAGCTATGTCTTGCCGCCGTTGATGGAAGACACGACGGTGCTGCTGACGCTCACCGACAGCGACGAAATCGCCAACCGCGAGCCGGTGCGGCTGTCGCTGGTGGCGATCCCGGACATGGCGCCGCAGTTGGCGGTGCGGCTGCTGGGCATCGGCACGGCCGTCACGCCGCAGGCCCGGCTGCCGGTTTCGGGCCGCATTACCGACGACTATGGCATCGCCCGGCTGTGGTTCGAGTATACGGTGGACCGGCAGGCGCCGAAGGTCGCCGAGGAGGTTGCCCTGCCGCGGCATCCGACCGACTGGCCGCTGACGGAGAAGGCGCTGGAGCTGCGCGGCTTGAACCTCAAGGCGGGCCAGAAACTGCTGGTGGCGCTGAAGGCCGCCGACCTCTGCGATCTGCCGCCGAAAAAGACCCCCAACGTCGGCACCAGCGAACGCTGGCTACTGGACGTGGTGACGCCGGATCAATTGCGGACCATGCTCGAAGCCCGCGAGGCCGTCTTGCGGTGGCGATTCAAGTCGATCGTCGACGAGGTGACGCAGACGCGCGACGTGCTCTTGCGGACCCGCTTCGGCCAGACGGCCGGCAAGGGCAAGGCGGAGAAGAAGGCGTCCGGGGCGGCCGGTGGGACTTCCGCCTGGCAGCCGCCGGCATGGGTGCCACTGCTGGCTTGTCCAGCAGTGCCCGCAATGCACGGGTGGACAAGCCACCCGTGGCACCCGGAAGACGGCTTTGTCGCGGCCGGCGATCCCACGGCCAGGAGGTCCTCGTCCTATCCCGAGGGCGCCGAGCCTGGCGAGGAGGCCGAATCCTTGCCGGAGCTTTCCGCACAACAGCAACTGGACCTGCAGAATTCGCTCCTGCAACTGGCCGTTCAAACCGGCCGCAAGAACGCCCAAGAGACCGCCGGCGTGGCCGACGGCTTCGACGACATCCGCCTGCAATTGGTCAACAACCGCATCGACAGCGAGGCGCTGCGACTGCGGTTGGGCGCCGGCATCATCCAGCCGCTGCACAAGATCGTCGAGCAGATGTTTCCCGAGTTGGAGCGCCGGCTGGAGGCCCTGGAGGCGGCGGTTGCCGATCCCAACCGCGCCTCGGAGTGCCCGGAATTGGCCCATGCGGCCCAAAAACAGGCCGACGACATCCTCCTGGCGATGCAGGCGGTTCTCAACCACATGCTGGAGATGTTAGACTACAACCAAATGGTGGAGCAGCTTCGCAACCTGATCAAGCAACAAGAACAGATCATCCAACATACCAAAGAGCGACAGAAGAGTCGCGTCCGCGAGTTATTGGAGAAATAGACATGGCCGTGCGGAGACAATTTGTTGCCGCGTTTTGCTTGGGCGGGCTGATTGCCCTGTTCTCGGCGGCGGCGCGGAGCGCCGAGGAGCAGAGCGACGGCGCCTCGACGGCGGCGGGCAGCAGCGGCAAACCCGCGGCCAAGGCCGAACCGCCCTCGACGGAAAAACTCGCCGGCGACCAGCAACGCGTGGGCGAGTCGTTCAAGCGGCTGGAAGAATCGCTGCTGCACGTGGGCGAGGTGAACGCCGCGGCCGACCCCCGCCGCGCCGCCCTGTTGAAGAAGGTCGTCGAGGAGAGCAAGAAGCGGGAAATCGACCTCCAGTTCACCGGCACCGTCGATCTGCTGCAGAAAGATCAGCTTTCCCGCGCCCTGGAAAACCAGGCGCAACTCCAGCAAGACCTGCAGGCCCTCCTGCAACTCCTGCAAAGCGAAGACGAGGCGAACCGCCTCGCCGCGGAGAAGAAACGCATTAGCGAATACCTCAAGCTCATCACCGGCCTCATTAAGCAGCAGCAGGGCGTCCAGGGAGCGCTCAACGGCGGCGGCGACATGAAACAGGCCTCCGGCGACCAGAAGGGCATTACCGCAAAGACCGGCAAGCTCGCCGACGACATGAAGGCCGCGGAGGCCGCCAAGGAAGGAGCCAAGCCGGAAGGCAAGGAGGCGCCCAAAGGAAAGGATAAGGCCGACGCCAAGGGCGACGACAAAGGCAAGGGCAAGGCCGACGCCAAGGGCGAAGGCAAAGGCCAGGGCAAAGGCCAGGGCAAGGGCCAGGGCAAGGGCGAGGGCAAAGGACAGGGCAAGGGTAAGGGCGAGGGCAAGGGACAAGGCAAAGGCGAGGGGCAGGGCGAAGGGCAGGGCAAGCCCGAGGGCGAGCCGCCGGAGGCCAGTCCCGCCGACCAGGAGCAAGGGACCAATCCCGCCCGCAAAGACGTGGAAGCGGCCCGCAAGGCCATGGAGGAGGCCGAAAAGGAACTGGAAAGGGCCAAGCGCGACCCGGCGGCCAAGGACATGCAAACGGCCATCGACCACCTGAACGAGGCCAAGGCCAAGTTGGAAGAGATCCTTCGCCAGATGCGCGAGGAGGAGATCGAGCGGCGGCTGGCGATGCTGGAAGCCCGCTTCGTGAAAATGCTCCTCATGCAGCGCGAGGTCTACCAGGGGACCGTGCTGCTGGACAAGGTGCCCAAACCACAGCGGACTTACAACCATCAGATCGAATCGAGCCGCCTGAGCACCAAGGAGAACGACATCGTCGTGGAGGTGGACCGGGCCCTGATGCTGTTGAAAGAGGACGGCACGGCGGTCGCCATGCCCGAGGCCGTCCAACAGATGCGCGAGGACATGGTGCAAGTGATGCACCGCCTGGCGCAGGCCAAGACCGAAGAGATCACGCAGACGGTCGAGAAGGACATCATTACGGCGTTGCAGGAGATCATCGACGCCCTGAAGAAGGCCCAGAAGGAGCGGAGCGGCAAGCAGAAGCCCTCGCGTCCCGGGCCTTCCGGCGAGCAACAAACGCCGCCGCTGATCGACGCCTTGGCCGAGATCAAGATGATCCGCGCCCTGCAGTTGCGCATCAACCTCCGCACGGAACGCTATCGCAAGCTTTTCGTGGGCGAGCAGGCCGAACAGGCCGACTTATTGGATGCCTTGCAGCGGTTGGGCCAACAGGAGAAACGGGTTTTCCGCGTCACCCGCGACCTTGAAATGGGGAAGAACCAATGAAACGAATCCTCGTTGCCCTCCTGGGCATCTTGATTATTTTGGGGACGGCGGCCCTGCCGGTCGGCGGCGCGGACGTGGCGACCCCGCTGGATGCCCTGGCGGACCCGCTGGCCAAGGCGCCGACCTGGAAGCCGGCCACGGCGATCGACGTGAAGACCCAGGCCCTGGCGTGGCTGGAGAAGATGAAGGCGGGCGAAGCGGTGCGGGCGCAGGCCGCCGCGTTGTGGGCCAACCTGCCGGAACCGGCCTGCGGCGACGACTTGCTCAATCGCCTCGCGGCCACGGTGGCCCTGGCCGATGCGGAGGCCGCCAAGCTGGTCGACCTCTGCGCCAAGCCGCGGAATCAATTGAAGCTGCCCAGCCAGACGTGGTTGCAAGACCCGAAATTGACTCCTTTCGTGGCCGCCAATCTCCGCCTCCTCTACGGCCGCTGGCTGGTGCAGCAGTCGTTGTACGACGAGGCTTCGGAGCAACTCTGCGGGCTCAATCCCGGCGACGTGGTGGCCCCGGCGGAGTTGCTCTTCTACCAGGGCGTGGTCTATTATCGCCTGCTCAACCAGGAGCAGGGGCTCAAGGCGATCGACGATCTGTTGGACGGCGCCGAGGCCAGCCCGCGCCGCTACGTCGCCGTCGCCCGCCTGATGCAAGACGACCTGGGGAAGCTGCGGCCCGACACCCTGGACCATATCGCCCGGCGCATGGATAACATCGGCCAGCAATTGGATCTTGGCCGCGGCGGGCCCAAGGTCCGCGAGGTCGAGGACGGCGTCATCAAGTCGCTCGACAAGCTCATCAAGCAGCTCGAGGACGAGCAACAGCAACAGCAGCAGGCCAGCCAGGGGAACCAGTTGCGGCCCGGCCGGCCGGCCGACGCCAGCCGGCCCATGGGCGGCCGCGGCGCGGGGGAAGTGGTGAAGAAGAAGTTCGGCAATCAAGATGAGTGGGGCGACCTCCCCCCGAAGCAGCGCGAAGAGGCCGTCCAGCAGATCGGCCGCGACTTTCCCTCCCACTACCGGGACGTTATTGAGCAATACTTTCGCAGGCTAGCCGCGGAAGAGGATAATAAAGAGAAGCGATGACCACGTTGTCCTCCATCCTGGTGGCGATCCTGTCCGTTGCGGCGGCGCCGCAGTTCGAGGTGCAGCCGTTGCGCGGACCGGCCGTGACCGGCCGCCTGATGGCCCTGGACGGCCAGCGGGTGACGGTCGAAGGCACCGGCGGCCGCGCGTCGTGGGCGCTGGCCGAGTTGATGGGTATTACCGCCCGGCCCAAACCGCCGGCCCCCGCGGCGGAAGCGGAAGCGCGGATCGACCTGGTCGACGGCTCGTTGCTGGCCGCCCGTGAGTTTACCATCCACAACGGCCGCGCGCAGATCGTCCTCCGGGGCGCCGCGGCCGGGACCGTCGAACTGCCCATTGCCGCCCTGGCCGCCGTCCGCTTCCAGCCGGACACCACGGCCGCCCTGAGCGAGTGGGCACGGCTGCTGAAGCGGAAGACGCCCGGCGACCTGTTGGTGATCGTCCGCGGGGACATCGTCGATTATCAGCCAGGGGCCGCCGGCGACGTGACCGCGAAGACCGTCGCGTTCGATTTGGACGGCGAGGTGGTGCCGGTGAAGCGCGGCAAGGTCTTCGGCCTGATCTACCACGCCGCCAGCGAGCAGTCCGAGCCGGCCTGCTGGATCAGCGATGCCGGCGGGTCGCGCTGGGCGGTCCGCAGCATGACGATGACCGACAAGCTGGAGTGGACCACCGTCGCCGGCGCCAGCGCGAGCTGTCCCTTGGATCAGGTGTCGCAGATCGACCTGTCGGGGGGAAAGATCGTCTACCTGAGCGATCTGAAACCGGAATCGGTCGCCTATACGCCTTATTTTCCCCTGAGCCAGGAGTTGCCGGCGGAGCAGAAGTTTTTCCGCCCCCGCCAGGACCAGAACCTGGAATCGAAGCCGTTGCGGTTGGGCGGCCAGCAGTTCCCCAAGGGACTGGCGCTGCACAGCCGCACCGAGCTGGTCTACTATTTGCCCGGCCGCTTTCGCCATTTTCAGGCCGTCGCGGGCATCGACGACGAGGTGCGGCCCCGCGGCAGCGTCCACCTGGTGCTTCGGGGCGACGGCAAACTCCTCTGGGAGGCCACTCTCACCGGCGCCGACAAGGAGCCCTCCCGCGCGCTCGATCTGGACGTGACCGGAGTGCGCCGCTTGACGATTGTGGCCGATTTCGCCGCCGAGTCGGACGCTGCCGGCCAGGTGCTGCTGGGCAGTGCGAGGGTGAGCAAATGAGCAACCGACGGCTGACGTTTTTCCGACTGGTCGCCTGCCTGGGCTTTTTGGCCGCGGTTGCCCTGGGGGCCAGCGGGCCGCCGAAGGAGCCGCCGGCACCGGCGCCGCCCGAGGCCGTGCTCCGCGCCGAGGCCCAACGCATCGCCGTCATGGCCAAGGTCCGCGACGCGGTGGTGGCGGTGTTTATGGGCGGCGGGCAGGGCGGCGGCTCCGGCGTGCTCATCAGCGCCGACGGCTACGCCCTGACCAACTTCCACGTCGCCCAGCCCTGTGGGAAGTGGATGAAGTGCGGGCTTCCCGACGGCCGCGTCTACGACGCCGTGCTGGTCGGCCTGGACCCGACCGGCGACGTGGCCCTCCTCAAGCTCCTCCCGCGCGACGATTTCCCCCACGTCGAGCTGGGCGACAGCGATCAGCTCCGCGCCGGCGACTGGGTCTTCGCCATGGGCAACCCTTTCCTGCTGGCCACGGATTTCCAGCCCACGGCCACCTACGGCATCGTCTCCGCCACCCATCGCTATCAGCCGCCGGCGGCCACGCTGCTGGAATACACCGATTGCATTCAGACCGACGCCTCGATCAACCCGGGCAACAGCGGCGGGCCGCTCTTCGACATGGAGGGCCGCCTGGTCGGCATCAACGGCCGCTGCTCGTTCGAGAAGCGCGGGCGGGTGAGCGTCGGCGTGGGCTACTCGATCTCGGTCAACCAGATCAAGAATTTTCTCGGCGCGCTGCGGAGCGGCCGCATCGTCGATCACGCCAACCTGAACGTGAAAGTCTCCGCCGATGAAAGCGGCCGCGTCCTGGTGGCCGACATCCTCGAGCAGTCCGACGCCTTTCGCCGCGGGCTGCGCTTGGACGACGAATTGGTCGGCTTCGGCGGCCGCGACATCGCCACGCCCAACGGCTTCAAGAACGTGCTGGGCATCTTTCCCAAGGGCTGGCGGGTGCCGATGAGCTTTCGCCGCGAAGGCAAGCGCTATGACGTGAGCGTGCGGCTGAGCGGGCTGCACAGCACCGCCGACCTGTTGGAGAAGACCGTGGGGCGGCCGCGGACGCGGATTGTGCCCATCCCCAAGCCCGGCGAGCAACCCCAGCCGGACAAGCCCGGCGGCCGCAAGGAGCGGCCGAAGCCGTCGCAGAAACCCGCCCCGCGGCCAATGCGCCAGAGCATCAATCCCCCGCCGGAACCCATGCCCGAGGCGGTGAAGAAATATATCCAGGAGAAGCCCGGCTACGCGAATTACTATTTCAACAGGCTCAATCAGGAGCGGGTGTGGAAGGCCTGGAGCGCCGCGGCCCCTTGCAGCGGGCGGGGCGGGACCTGGTCCATCGAGGGCGACTTCGACGGCCGCACCAAGGTCCGCTTCGAGCTGACCGACGCCGGCGCCGACTTGAAGGGTCCCCACGGCAGCCTCGCCTGGGAGGCCGGCGCGACGTTGGGCGCGCCGCTGTTGCCGGCCGGCAGCGGCGGCCTCCTGCCCACCCTCTTCCTCTGGCGGCGGCTGGCCCTGGAGGGAACGGAGCACTTCGGCCAGGTCGAGTACCTGGGCACGGCGCCGCTGCCGGGCTGCGACGCGCTGGCGGACGTGTTGGCGGGGACGTATAAGGGAGTCGAATGCTGGTTCTATTTCGATCCCGCCCGCGGCGATTTGCTGGCCTTGGAAATGTATCCGGAAGAGAATGCCGATCCTTGCGAGGTCTACTTCTCCGATTACCGCGCGGTGGACGGCCGGCGGCTGCCGGGGCGGATGGAAGTCCGCACGGCCGACAGCCTTTTCGGCGTTTTCAAGCTGGACCGCTTCACCTTCGCCAAGAGCGGGAAGCAAGGCGAGAAGAAAAGCGAGAAGAAAAATGAGAAGAAAGGCGAGAAGAAGTAGATGAACGACCACGGCCAAGTTCTGCGATCCCCGGCCGGCGGCGGGGGACTGTCCCCTTTCCTGGCCTGCGCCTGGGTGCTGCTGGCGGCGGCCTCGGCGACGGCGGCGACGCCCGGCGAGCCCTCCGCCCGCGACGTGATCGATCAAGCGCAGGCGAAGATGGTCAAGATCTACGGGGCGGGCGGGTTTCACAGCCTGGAAGGCTATCAGAGCGGCATGCTCATTTCGGCCCAGGGCCACATCCTCACCGTCTTGAGCCACGCCTTGGACACCGACTACATATCGGTCACTCTCTGGGACGGGCGGCGGTTCGAGGCCAAGCTGCTGGACGCCGATCCGGCGCTGGACGTGGCGGTGCTGAAAATCGAGGCCGCCGGCCTGCCCCACTTCGAGCTGCGCGGCGCGGTGGCGCTCTCCAGCGGCGCCCGCGTGCTGGCGCTGAGCAACCTCTTCGGCGTGGCCACCGGCAACGAGCCGGCCAGCGTGCAGCACGGCACGGTCTCGGTCGTTACCCGGCTGGACGCCCGCCGCGGCGTTTTCGAGACGCCCTACCACGGTCCGGTGTACGTGCTGGACCTGGTGTCGAACAATCCCGGCGCCGCGGGCGGGGCGCTGGTCACGCGGCGCGGCGAGCTGGCCGCCATGCTGGGCAAGGAGCTGCGCAACTCGCTGAACAATACCTGGCTCAACTACGCCGTGCCCATCGACCAGTTGCGCAAATCGGTGGAGACGATTTGCGCGGGCAAGAGCGTGGCGCGGGCGGAGGGAGAGGCGGAGCGGAAGCCGGAGCATCCCATGGACCTGGCCCGGCTGGGGATCGTGCTGGTGCCCGACATGCTGGAGCGGACGCCGGCGTACATCGACGAGGTGCGCCCCGGCTCACCCGCCGCCCGCCAGGGTCTTCGCCCTGACGACTTGATCCTGCTGGTCGGCGACCGGCTGATCCAATCGTGCAAGGCGCTGCGGGGCGAGCTGGAGTTGATCGACCGCGACGACCGCGTCCATCTGACGGTGCTCCGCGGGCAGGAGTTGATTGAAGTGGTCCTGGAGCCGTCCGACGAGGAGACGGGCAAGCCGTAGGTTCCCCAGCAGGTTGCACAACGATGAACAAGCGCAGAGGCACAAGCGGAGCGGGGGCGATCGTCCGGGTTTTTGCCCTGGCGGCGGCGGTGACGTTCGGCGCGGCCGCGTCGCGCGCCCCGGCGGCCGAGGACGATCTCGATGCGCTGGAACAGCAGGCCATGGGCGCGGCCGTCGCCCACGTCGCCCCCTGCGTCGTCGGCATTCGCACGGTGGGCGGCCTGGAGCGCGTGCATAACGTGCTCTTCGGCGAGGGGCCGACCACCGGGCTGGTGATCGATCCCCAAGGCTACATCGTCTCCAGCGCCTTCAACTTCGTCAACAAGCCGGCCTCGATCCTGGTGGAGCTGGCCGACGGCAAGCCCCGCTCGGCCAAGCTGGTGGCCACCGATCACAACCGCATGATCGCCCTGCTGAAGATCGACGCCGGCCGGCCGCTGCCCACCCCGGACATCGCCCCCGAGGCCGAAATGCGCGTGGGGCAATGGTGCATCGGCGTGGGGCGGACCTTCCAGGCCGATCAGCCCAACATCTGCGTGGGCATCCTTAGCGCCACCGGACGCGTGTGGGGCAAGGCCCTGCAGACCGACGCCGCGGCCTCGCCGAACAACTACGGCGGTCCGCTGATCGACATCCGCGGCCGCGTCATGGGAGTGATCGTTCCCCTCTCGCCCCAGCGGGGCGACGAGATCGCCGGCTACGAGTGGTATGATTCGGGCATCGGCTTCGCCGTGCCGGCCGAGTACATCTGCAAGACCCTGCTTCCCCGGCTGCAAAAGGGCCACGACCTCTATCCGGGCCTGGCCGGCTTCACCCTGAAATCCCGCGACCTGAACGCCGCGCCGACCATCGCCGCTTGCCGCGGCGGTTCGCCGGCGGCCGGGGCCGGGTTCCGCTCCGGCGACCAGGTGGTGGAAGTCGCCGGCCAAAAAATCACCCGCCTGGCCGAGTTGACCAAGGAACTCAGCAGTCGTTACGCCGGCGATAAGGTCGCCATCGTGGTGCTCCGCGGCAAAGAGCGGATTGCGGCCGAGGTGCAACTGACCGACAAGATCGCGCCCTATCAGCATCCGCTGCTGGGAATCCTGCCGCTGCGGACGAAGAAGTCCTACGTGACGGTCCGCTACGTCTATCCGCAGAGCCCGGCCGCCCGCGCCGGGATCGGCGCCGGCGACCGCCTGCTGAAAGTCGACGGCCAGCCCGTCGCCGGCCGCGATGAGTTGTGGCTGCGGATGGTGGGCATGGAAGCCGGCCAGGAAATGGAAATCGAGTTCCGCCACGACCATAAGCGGCGCACGGTCAAGATCACGCTCGATCGACTCCCCGAGGGGCTTCCGCCCGCCGACTTGCCGCCGGCCCATCCGCCGCTCCAGCCTGGCGGCGCCAAGGCGGCCAAGGTCGGCGTCGTGCCGCTTTCGGCCGGCGAACTGAAGAATGAAATCTGGGCTTACGTGCCGGAAGCCTACGACCCGGCCGTGCCGCCGGGGCTGGTGGTCTGGCTGCACGGCCAGGCGGCCGAAAGTCGCAAAGAACTCCTGGCGCGGTGGAAGCCGCTGTGCGACCGCTACGACCTGATTCTCGTGGCCCCCCGCGCCGGCGACCCGACGGGCTGGAAGACGGAAGAAGCCGCGCTGGTCGTCAACCTCATCCAGCAGGTCCGAGCCGGATACCGCGTCGATGGGGCGCGGGTGGCGGTCTGCGGCCAGGAGAGCGGCGGCACGTTGGCCTCGCTGCTGGCGATGCGCAACGGCGAGTTCCTCTCGGCCGCGGCGGTGATCGACGCCGCTCCCATGGGCCAACCGCCGGAGAGCGATCCGTTGCACCGCCTGGCCATCTACGTGGCCGCCGCGGAGAAGTCTCCGCACGCGGCCGTCACCGCCCGGCTGGTTGCCCAGTTGCGGGCCAAGCGAATTCCCGTCACCCTCAAGGGCCTGGGCCCGCAGCCGCGCGCGCTGACCGGCGACGAGTTGGCGGAACTGGTCCGCTGGATCGACATGCTGGATCGCATCTGAAATTCTCCCCTCTCCTTCGGGAGAGGGGCCGGGGGTGAGGGCGTGCCGTTGTTTTGTAGACCTTGGTCGGGTGCCACTGCTGGCTTGTCCAGCAGTGCGGAACACGGTTGGACAAGCCAACCGTGGCACCCGTGCCGTCAGCACGCGACGTAACTTTCGAAAGAGCGCGAAGACTTCATGCGCCGCCACATTCTCGGCATCCTGGCGATGGCATTCCTGCTCGGGGCGGCGGCCTTGTGGCGCTGGTCGCCGGGCGGGAATTATCTGATGCTGGAAGGGATGGCCTGGCGCGTGGGCGCGTTGCTGACGGCCTGGTGGCTGGCCTATCCGGACCTCGACCGTTTGCCCGGCTGGCTGCTGGTCGTGCTGCCGGCGGCGGTGCTGTTGGTTCTCTACCGGCCGAAGTTCCTGTGGTTGATCATTCCCGCACTGATCGTCTTGGCCCTGATCCGGCCGCGGCTGCGGCGATGAGGTGCGGGGACCCGGGCCATGGTTGCGCGGCCAGGTCTGCTGCCTATCCTTTGGGATGCCGGAGGCCAGGTAGGGCCCGAGCGGCTGGCTATTACAGCCATGGCCCCGATGCAGGCCAAACCATCTCCAGCAATCTGCCGGCGGCGAGGGCCCGGGTGGGCGGCATAAGGAAGCCATTGAGGACGTCCATAACGTCAGGGAGTCCAGCGCCGCCGGTTTCCAGCTTGCCCTTGCTGATAAACGCCCGCCACTGCGTCTGTTTCCCTCGATCCTGGGCGAACTCGGACGATAGGGCCACCGGCGCCTCGGTGGGAACCGGCGTGTGCCTTCTCTCGAACGTCGCTCGGATTGCCTGGCACAGCAGCGGTCCTTGGAACTCGAAGTGCCGGGCTAGAAACCACAGGTCGAAGAAGTCCTTCATGCGGCTGTTGGTGATGCCTAACATAACCATCGCCTGGAATTTCTCGGCCACGACTGATTCCCGCGAATATGCTGGCAGCACGGGGGCCGGAAAATCCAACAGCACCGGATAACTGACTTCGGTCGCCGCCGGCGTCACCACGTCGCCGAAGCCAATGTCGATCTGAATCGGAATCCGGGCGTTCTCCAGTCTGCAATCGAGGGCCAGACGCAGCCCCTCATATTCTTGATCTTCCTTGATCGTGCCGCCCCGCACGGACTCAGCGCGGAACACGAGGCCGTCATCTTCAATCGCTAGCGCGCATATTTGCCGGAAGATGCGCTCGAACCTGGGGATGGAGTTGTCGCCTCGCCCCAGAAAATCCAGATCGCGGGTGGGGCGGTGCGGCTGATCACTCCACAACTGAAAGAGCATCGCGCCCTTGAGGACGAACACATCGCGATGCTCGGACTGGGCCAGGCGATAAAGCAGGCGCTCCAGGGCGTAGCGGGTGAGTACAAGCTGGAAGTCCTCGTTCCGCGCCCGCGCCAGGTTCATCAGTCGCTGTCGCACGGAAGCCGCCAGGTTGCGCGGTCTTCCCTTGGTCACGTCAGGGACTCCAGGTAGGGTCGCATGACGTTTGCCACGCGGCATGTTTGGGCGGCCTTCCAAAGTTCATCCATGGTAGACCGCCGCTTCTTCCAACAGTCCCGCAGGGCCTCCAGGGCCACGTCCAGGCCGATCTTGTTACGGTACTTGAAGCAGTCCGCGACGGTCTTCGCCGGAGAGTAGACCTTCACCGTGACGCCTTCGACACGGTAGCCTTTGATCCCGTCTTCGAGGGCTGAGCCGGAGAACCGCACGATCCTGAGCGGCGGGTAGTCCACTTTGGGTCGCCGGGCCCTCTCGCCGATGGCCAGCCAGACCTCGAAAGGGGCCTGGGTGGTCAACTCGTGGAACTGGAGGGCGGAGAGCAGGCAGACTATGGCATGGGGGACGCGTTTGCAGGCTTCGGCCAGGCTGTGGTTGGGTGACGGTTTTAGCCCGGCAGCAACGTAGAGACCACGACCTGGGTGATCCAGCAGGCCCTCGGCGAGAAGCCGCCGCAGATACACGCGCGGGATACCCTCGGCATCCAGGTCCCGGGGGCGGAGCACGCCGGCCTGCCGAGCCAGTTTGAGCAACCGGTCCTTGCCCGGCTTCGACCGGTTTTTCTGAGTTACAGCTCGTCGGGACATATTTACATCTCCCTACGAAGTGTAACACACAGCCTGCGGCCAGTCAAGAGCGATCGCCGCGTGGGGCGTGGGACCGTGGGGCGTGGGACCGGTAGCCAGGTCCGGGTCTTTGGGCTAGAATTACCTGGTGGTGAAGCGGGCACCCGCGGGGCGTCCAATCGGCTCCGCACTGGGAGAAACGCGACGATGACCGTATCGATCGAGCTGTCCGCCGAAGCGGAAAAGTTGCTGAAGGCCGAGTGGGGCGACCTTAACCAGGCGGCCTGGGAAGCCTTGGTTATCGAGAGCTACCGGCAAGGGAAGTTGAGCATCGGCCAGTGCAGCGAGATCCTGGGGATGAGCCTTGTCGCGACGGAGGCGTTTTTGCGCGGCCGGGGTGTCGACCTGGGGTTGACGGCGCGCGACATTGAAGAGGACGTCGACCGCTTGAAGAGGATTCTCCCGTGATCGTGGTCGCCGACGCCGGCCCCCTGCATTTCGTCCTTCCCCCTCCGCCTTCCCCCTTTCTGCTGCCTCCGTGCTCCGTGGTGAGCCTCAATTTTCCGAGCCCTCACGCCCCGGCGGTGTCCAGATAGGGGTCTTGGCCCATCTGCAACTGCATCTTCTTCCGCTCCTTCTCGAAGTACATCAGCGCGCGGCGCTGGCGGAAGTGGCGGCGCTCGACCTTACGCTGGGCCTTGCGGAAGCGGCGGGCGAGGCGGTCCAGCGGCCCGCTCTGCTGCTGGCCGAACTCCTCGAGCCGGTCGGCCTTCTTCGGTCCCAGGCCGGCCAGCAGCAAGTCGTCGTCCAGGGCCAGGTACTGCCGCCACGTGCCCGGATCGCCTTGCCGGCCGCAACGGCCGGCCAACTGGCGGTCGATGCGGGCGGCGTCGTGCATTTCGGTGCAGATCACCTGCAGGCCGCCGAGCTCGGCGATCCCTTCGCCCAGCTTGATGTCGGTGCCGCGGCCGGCCATGTTGGTGGAGACGGTGACGCGGCCCGCTTGGCCCGCCTGGGCCACGATGTCGGCCTCGGCCGCCAGGCGATGGGCGTTGAGGATGGCGTGCTCGATTCCCTGCGCGGCCAGCAGCTTGGAGAGGTGCTCCGACTTGTCGATGGAGCGCGTGCCGACCAGCACCGGCCGCCCCTTGGCGTGAAGCTGGCAGATTTCCGCGACCACGGCCGCCCATTTCTGCTCCGCGGTGCCGAAGACCTGCGTCCGCAGCTTCTGCCGGATGGCCGGGCGGTTGGTGGGGATGGGGAGGACGTGGCAGCGATAGATCTTGCGGAGTTCGCGGGCGGAATCCATGGCCGTGCCCGTCATGCCGGCCAGGTTCTCGTAGCGGAGGAAGAAGTCCTGGATGGTCACGCGGGCCGCCTGCCCGGTGGCCACGGTGACTTCGACCCCTTCCTTGGCCTCGACCGCCTGGTGCACGCCCTCGCGCCACTTGCGGCCTTCGGCGAGCCGGCCGGTAAATTCGTCGACGATCACCACCTCGCCGTCGCGGATGACGAACTGCCGGTCGCGCGTGTACTCGCGCTCGACCATGATCGCCTGCTCGATGTAGTGATAGATGTTGACCATGCCGACGGCGTCCATGGTCTCCGGCTTGGCCAGCAGGCGGACCTTCTGCCGGCCCTCGCGGGTCAGCTCGGCGGTCTTCTTCTCGTGGTCGTACTCGTAATCGTCCTCATCGACGAACTGCTCGGCCACCGAGGCGCTCCACTTGTGGCACTCCACGGCCAGCCGCTGCTCCTCGGTGGGCAGCGCGCTGATGATGAGCGGCGTGCGGGCCTCGTCGATCAAGATGCTGTCGGCCTCGTCCACCAGCGCGAAATAGGGGGCCCCTTGGACGGGCGTCTCGTTGCCGCCGCGGCGCCCGCCTTGCGGATCGTGGCCGATCATGCCGCCGAGGAAGTCGGCCTGGCCCTCGCCGATCCGCCGCAAGAGCAGGCGGTCGCGGAGGAAGTCGAAACCGAACTCCTTCGCCGTCCCGTAGGTCACGTCGCAGGCGTAGGCCGCGCGGCGCTGCGGCTGCGACATCGGCGTCTCCACCACGCCCACCGTCAACCCCAGGGCCTCGTAGATGGGCCCCATCCACTGGGCGTCGCGGCGGGCCAGGTAGTCGTTCACGGTGGCCAGGTGGCACCCCTTGCCGCTGAGGGCGTAAAGATACATCGGCAGCGTGGCCGCCAGGGTCTTGCCTTCGCCGGTCTGCATCTCCACGATCGAGCGGTAGAACATGGCGATGCCGCCGAGGATCTGCACGTCGAAGTGCCGCATGTTGATGGTCCGCCGGGCGGCCTCGCGGACCAGGGCAAAGGCCTCGACCAGCAAGCGGCTCAGGGGCTCGCCGCTGCGGGCCCGGTAACGCAGCGACAGGCTCCGCTTGCGAAGCTGTTGGTCGCCCAGCGCGAGCAACTCCGCCTCGGCGGCCGAGATCCGCGCCGCCAGGGCCGCCCAGCGCCGCAGCCGCCAGCGGTTGACGCCCGCCGCCAGCGCGGGAAACTGGGCCTCAATCATGCGGAAGAGATCTGCCACGCGGGTATTCCACTCCAGGGGCCGAGCACGCCTGCCATTACTAATAACGCCGCGGTCGCTCGGCGTCAAGGAGTTGCGGGATCCGTGTCGCGGGCCTCCTCGCCCACAACCAATCTTACTCCTTGCTCAAAGTCGTGACTGCCGGCAGCTTGTCCAAGATGTCTCCGTCGGCGGGAATCCTGGCGACCACGCTGCGGGGCTCGATGCCGAACAGCGCGTTGATCATGCGTCGCGTGTTGGTGGCCGTCTGATGCAAGCCGTCGTAGAACTCCTTGGGATCGCCGGCATAGGAACGGAGGTCCGTGAAGTCTCGATATTCGGCGCCGAACTTCCGGCAGGCATCGGGAAGATAGCGCTGGAGCTGGCGTCTTTCTTCCCACGACTCCGGCGTGAACATCTGCTCCGCCCAGTCGGGATGGACCGGCAGCAGCATCACCTTCACTTCGATCCCACGCTCGCGTGCCAAGGCAAGGAATTCTTCAAATTGCCGCAGCCGCCCCAGGTCCAAAGCGGCACTGCCGCGCGGCTCGGATTCCATCTCGCGCCGCACCTTTTCGCATTCCTCACGAATGACCTGGCGGAGGTCGAACGTGCCCGCGCGGATCGCCCTGATCTTGTCGCAATAGATCAGGTAGCCGTCCTCCAGCAGGAGGTCGTCCACCGCCCCGAGTTCTCGTTTCGGGCGTTGGCGCGCCAAGAGGCGGAGCAGACTGTCGCGGGTCGTTCGGAAGCTGCACAGGGAGAGCGCGCGGCCGATGATCTGCAGATTACTGGGACACGGCACTTCTGCGAACAGGCCGACGTGGCCGAGGATCTCCACCTGGGAGGGGCGGAGGTGAGGTGCGAGCGTGAACTCGTCGACGCCCACGAGGATGAGGTCGGGTTTGCCGTGGATTTTGAGGAGGTAGCGGAGTTGGGCCAGGAAATCCGTGGGAGTGGCCACGCTGACGCCGAAGTTGAAGGTCGTCTTGCCTGTGACGGCGCGGACGTAGGCCGGCTGAATCTGCATCACGCGGCTGTCGCCGAGGATGATGACCCGCGGTGCACGGGACGCCGCGACTGCCTCTTCCAAGCGGCGGGTCTTCCAGGCCCGCTCGGACATGGGCGGATGAAGCGGCGAAGGAAAGAAGTTGGTGGTGTTTCCCAGCAGGTTGACGGCGAAGATGGCCAGCACGGTTGCCAGGCAGGCCAGCAAGTAGATCGCGGAGAATGACCTTGTGTTGCTCATGCGTGGCGCTTCTTGAGACTAAAACCTGAAGTAGAGGAAATCGACGGGAGTGCCGAGCCTGAGGATGCACAGCCCCATGATGGCGCCGGCCAGCAGCGCATAACGCTTCCGCAATTTGACCGTGTAAGCGACTTCGAACGAATTCGGCGCGAAATTGCACCACAGCCAGCAGGCGGCCATCGCCGCCCAGAATCCATAGCCCGGCAGGATGCTCAGCTCCGCGGCATGGTGGCTTCCGTGCCAGCCGATCATCTGCGCCATCATTTCCACGGCGGACGAGACAGAGGAGTATCCGTAGCTCGACGTGCGGACGTCGGCGGCGCGAAAGAAGACCCAGCCGATCACGACGAGGAAGAAGGTGAGTTGGCGATTGAACCAGTAGCCCAGCCGGCGGTCGTTGCTGGGCACGAGTCGCCAGTTCCTTAGTTTGTGGAAGACGACCAGCAGCAGGCCGTGCCAGGCCCCCCAGATCACGAACAGCCAGGCGGCCCCGTGCCAGAGGCCGCCCAGCAGCATGGTGATCATCAGGTTGCGGACCTGTTTGCCGGTTCGATTTCCCCCCAGGGGGAAGTACAGGTAATCGCGGAGCCAGCTCGACAGCGAGATGTGCCAGCGCCGCCAGAAGTCGATCGGGTCGGTCGCCTTATAGGGGCTGTTGAAATTCTGCGGCAGCTTCACCGCGAACATGTGCCCAATCCCGACCGCCATGTCGGAGTAGGCGGAGAAATCGAAGTAGATGCGGAACGTGTAGCCCAGCACAGCGGCCCAGCTTCCCGCCACGCCCAGGCTGCTGCCGGTGCCGAAGGCAGCCCAGAGGGGATTGATATTCTGCGCGATGATGTCGGCGATGAGGAGCTTCTTGGCCATGCCGATGGTGAAGAAGAGCAGTCCCACGTTCACCTGGCTCCAATCGGGGCGGGGGCGGACCCAGTTGGCGTCGCGGAACTGGTGGAGCATGTCCGAATAGCGGATGATCGGCCCGGCGACCAGGTGGGGAAAGAAGGAAATGAAGCAGGCGTAGTCCAGGTAACTCTTGGCGGGCGTGGCCACGCCGCGGTAAATGTCGATCACGTAGCTCATCGACTCGAAGGTGTAGAAACTGATTCCCACCGGCAGGATCAAGGCGACGACCGGCAGCGGGCCGCCGCCGACAAACTGGCTGAGGTCGTTGGTGATTTGCGTGAAGAAACCGAAATACTTGAAGAACCCCAACAGGCCCAGGTTGGCGCTGAGCGAGAGGGCCAGCAGCGCCCGCCGCCGGGCCTTGCTCTGCGGCGGGGCGGCCACGATCCAGCGGGCCGCCCAGTAATCGACGCTGCTCGTCAGCAGCATGATGATCGTGAAACGCCAGTGCCAGAGGTTGACCGCCAGCTCCTCGAGCGACTGGGCGTGGAACGTGCCGATGAAATCGTCCCAACTGCGGAATTGCCACCAACTGTAGAAGAGGTAGCTGGCAAACGTCAGCAGTCCCAGCCGCCAGCGGATGCTCCGCCCCCCGTACCAAAAGAGCACGAACGCCAGGGGCAGGAAGACCAGCAGGAATTCGTAGCTATTGAAAAGCATCTAAATCGCGTTTTGTGATCTTGGGAGTTGGGAAATCCGCCGCCACCCTTCGGGAGGCGGCTCCAAGCTTGCGCGAAATTCCCAGGATCATGCAAGTCTATCTCGTCTGACGTGCTCGCGTGCTGCGACGGGGCAGGTGCCCAGCGACACAGCCCACACGGGGGGTGCCCCTCATCGCGTAGGCACGGGTGTTGCGGGGAATCTCTATTATAGTTGCAAGAACCGGAAATTAGGAACCGCCCGCCGCCGGCGGAGACAGTACGCAGGTCATGCTTCGGCATACGATGACGCCGGCAGCGCTCCCTCGTCATGCGGAGGCATAACCTCAGGCGTCAAGGACCGTGCCCGTCGGCCGCCGGACCCAAGGGAGCCCCGCCTTGGGAGACCGGAATGGTGATCACGTCGCCGGGCCCGCTGGGCGATTGGCCCGTCCACGACGTCGATGTGCCGGGGCGAGAATTGATCCAATTGTTCCCGCCGGGGTTCGGCATTGCGGCGCCGGGCTGCTGGGGAATCGGCTGCAACGTCGCAGGGTTGCCTGGCGGGACCTGATACTGCGGATACGGCGGGTTCGTCGGCCCCTGCGGTATCGGCTGCAACGTCGCCGGATTGCCCGGCGGGGGCTGATAGTAGGGCGGGTTCGACTGCGGCGCGATCGCGCCGGTGCCCGGCGGCGGAACGGTCATGTGGCCGTAAAAGGGATCCACCGCCGGTTGCCCCGGAGTGTTGCAGCAGCATCCAATCGCCGAAACGGCCAAGACCGTCAGTGCCAGCCACTTCATGCGGCGGACTCCTTTCCACCCGGAAGACGAAGCTACAAGGGACCCATAGGGTACTGTTTTTTCCGTCCGTGTCCAGGCCAGAAAATTAAGAAAGGGGGAGGGCGGAGGGCGGAAGGGGGAAGGAAAACAGGGCGAGCCGCGGGGGCTATCCCCGCGGTTGGCAGGGACTCCAGCCATAGGTCCCATAGGTCCTATGAGTCCCATCCGCCTCCCGCGCGAGGCTGTCTGGCTCGCTAGGCTACTTCGTCTCCACCATGGCGGCCGGATAAACCACCTTG
The DNA here is from genome assembly GCA_052139835.1 of Thermoguttaceae bacterium. Lineage (GTDB taxonomy): Bacteria > Planctomycetota > Planctomycetia > Pirellulales > Thermoguttaceae > JBKQVT01. The sequence goes on along the minus strand of JBKQVT010000126.1, from coordinate 2,981 downwards.
GGCAGGATTGCCGTCGTCGCGCGAGGCTCCGACTTCGACCCCTCGCCCTGCGTCACGTAAGGATTGGTGATCCGCAACGGCGGCTGATGCCCCGGCGATGCCGCCGGCGGCTCTGCGGGGGCGGAAAATGCCTCCGTGGCGATGGCGTATGGCGGATTGGGAAACGGACTGTATCCGTAGGGATGGGCCACGGGATAGCTGTAATAAACCGGCGGATTCCAGGCGAAATACGGCACCTGGACGTTGAAGCCCCCGCCCCACGGCCCATAGCCATAGCCGCCTCCATATCCGCAGCCGCCGTAGTTCCAAAAGTACGGCAGCGGCCCCTGAGCGGCCGCGGGAAGCGCGCCCAGGCCCAAAACGACCAGAAACACGCCGACGACACAGAGCTTGCTACGCATGACTGTGGCCTCCAGGGGGCCTTTCACCGGGTCTGGGCGGAAGGATCGTGGTACAATCGACTACCGGCCAATTGTATGCCGCCGGCCTGTCACATGGAAGACCCGGGAAGCAGGGAAATCCCGGGAAGCGTGGATGGTGTGGCAAGAAGATGTTCCCCCGATTTCTAATCCCTAATCCCCAATCCCTAATCCCTCGCCCCATGTCCCCCCGCGCCCTCACCGCCGCCCTCAAAGCCGAGGCCGCCCGGCTGGGGTTCGACCTCGCCGGCGCGACGCCGGCCGTGGCGCCGCCGCAAATCGGGCGTTTGCGGCAATGGCTCAGCGATGGGTTTGCCGGCGAAATGCGATCCATGGCGGCCCGGACCGGGGCCTATGAGCATCCGCGGCACGTCCTGCCGGGGGTCCGCAGCCTGCTGATGCTGGCCGTCTCCTATTGGGCGGCCGAGCCGGTCGCGGCTGGGCCGGGGCAGGGTACCGTCGCCCGCTATGCCTGGGGCGAGGACTACCACGACCTGATCCGCCGCCGCTTGCAGGAGTTGGCCGATTTCCACCGCCGCCTGACGCCGGGAGCGGCGGTGCGGGGCGTGGTGGACACCGCCCCCCTGCTGGAGCGGCAGTTCGCCCAACTGGCCGGCCTTGGCGGCTTTGGCAAGAACACGACCCTCCTGAATGAGCGGCTGGGGAGTTGGTTCGTCCTGGCGGCCCTTTTGACCAGTGAGACGCTGGCCTACGACCGGCCGCAAGAGACCGATCCTTGCGGGGCTTGTCGAAAATGCCTCGATGCCTGCCCGACCGGGGCGCTGGTGGAGCCATATCGTCTGGACGCCCGCCGCTGCATCAGCTACTTGACGATCGAGCATCGTGGTCCGGTGCCGGCCGAACTCCGCGGGGCGATCGGAGAGCGGGTCTTCGGCTGCGACGCCTGCCAGGAGGTTTGCCCGTGGAACTCAAAGGTCCCCCTCTCCCTCCGGGAGAGGGCTGGGGTGAGGGCTGCCGGCGATCAGCCGACGCAAACCGTCGACTTGGCCGAACTTTTCTTTCTCGACGAGGCCGGCTTTCGCCAACGTTTCCGCGGCACATCGCTTCTGCGTGCCGGCCGTCGCGGGCTGTTGCGCAACGCCGCGATCGTCCTGGGCAACCGCCCGCATCCCGCCGCGGTGCCGGCCTTGACGCATGGCCTGAGCGATGCCGACCCGGTGATCCGCGAGGCGTGTGCCTGGGCGCTGGGGCGATTCCCGCCGGAGCGATAGGGTTCCGTCGTCGGGCCGAAGCCCTCACCCCCGGCCCCTCTCCGGGCACCGACCGAAGGTTGGTCGGGAGAGGGGAGCGATCACTCGCCATACCACCGCTCCAGCACCGCGTAAAACTCGGCCGAGCTGCCGACGGCCACGAAGGCGTCGCGAACTCGCTCGGCCTGCGGATGCAAACACGAGTACTTGATGCCGAACTTCCGCATCCGGCTGGGGGCGTGCTTCACGCCGTAAAGTTCCTCGGCCAAACGGTAATGCTCGGCGATGACCGCCCGCTGCTCGGCGAGAGTCGGCGGCACGACCGGCTGGCCGGCCGCCAAGGCGCGGACCTGGGCGAAGATCCAGGGGTTGCCGATTGCCCCGCGGGCGATGCTCACGCCGTCCACGCCGGTCTGGGCCAGCATGTCGAGGCAGGCGCGTGGGGTGAAGAGGTCGCCGCTGCCCAGCACGGTCCGCGACCCGGCATGACGCTTCACCTCGCGGAGGAAGTCCCAGGAAGCGGCCCCTTCGTAGCGCTGGCGGACGGTGCGGCCGTGGACGGTGGCCGCCACCGCCCCGCGGGCGAAGGCGCCGTCGAAGATGGCGAAGAAGTTATCGCGGCTCTCGGCGTCGTCGTCCAGGCCGCGGCGGAGCTTGACGGTCAAGGGGACCTCGGGCGGCAGGGCGTCGCGGACGCGGGCGACGATCTCCAGGGCGACGTCGGGTTGGCTCAGCAGATAGCCGCCGCGGCAGCGGCCTAGGACCTTCTTCACCGGACAGGCGAAGTTCAGGTCGATCACGTCGAAGCCGGCGGCGGCCAGTTTCACGGCCGCCAGGGCGAACTGCTCCGCGTGGTCGCCCATCAGTTGCGCCCCGCAGGGATGGTCGTCGTCGGGGACGTGAAGAAACCGCCGCGTCTTGGGGCCCTTGGTCACGTTGACGACGAACTGGTCCAAGAGCACTTCGCAGAGGGTGTAGGGGGCGCCGAGCCGCCGGGCGATCTGCCGCATCGGCCCGTCGCTGTAGCCGCTCAGCGCCGCCTGCACGGCGGGAAACTCGATGGCGACGGGGCCAAGATGGAGGGGGGGGAGCATGGCGGAGGAGTCAGGAGTTAGAAGGCGGGAGGACGCGACCAGACGGACTCAATGCAAAATGCAAAATGAAGATTGCAAAATGCAAAATAAGGAGACCCTCTTAGTCGGCGACGCTGCGGCCTTCCATTTTTCATTTTGCACTTTCAGTAGTTTCTAACATTTTAGGCGGCATGGGCGAGGGCGCGTGCGCGAGGGAAACGGGCTTGAGGAGGTTTTGCAAGTTCTTCCAGACGCACCATGAACTGCGAAAACCTCTG
>JBKQVT010000125.1:0-3553 GCA_052139835.1 Thermoguttaceae bacterium | reverse complement strand
GCGCTTCGTCCTGACGGGCGGCGCGGCCCGCAAGCCGGTCTCGCTCGACACGAAACCGTCAAACCGGTCTGGCGACCGTACGTAACCGAACAAGCGGCAAACCGCATTTGATTCACGGCCTCTGAGGGGAGTTGGTGGCGGAGGCCCAGGGCGCCACAAGGGCACTGGCAGAGCCAGTGGCACATCTCAGCGAGGCTGCCGGGCCGGATGGCTGGTTGTTGACCGGTATGGTCAGATGTGAGATAATCCGGTGCTGGTGGGGATATCCGCTTCGTCTTGCCCGAGGGTTCCATGTTGCTCGTCCATGGTCGCTACCGCTTCGGAACCAAGCGGGTCGCGTGCCGCAACGATTATTGCACGCATTGCCGTGGGCCGACATTCACGGAGGGGTATCGGAGCTTCGTCGTCGTGCACCTCTATTTCATCCCGCTGATCCCGCTGGGATTTTATACGCGGTGGGTCTGCGCCAGGTGCCGGAACGATCCCGCGGGAAAACGGCCCGCGCGGGCATGGCTCCTCCTGTTCGGCCTCGTCGCCGGCCTCGTCGCAATGGGTGTGGTCTTTTCCGTCCCGTGGCCTGATAACGATATCGAGGCGAAGTGGGGACTGCGGGCGATATTCACCGCGTTCACGTCGCTGGTGCTCTACAACTTGGTTCGCACGGACAGGGGTGCGTATCGGGAAGCCAGAGAGAACGTTGCTCCACTGGGGCACGATCGTTGTCCATATTGCGGCGAACCGCTGCCGAGCATGCCGGAGCCCCCTTGCGGAAAATGCCGGGTTCGCGTCTTGTAGGCCGTCGAAGGACCAGGAACCGCGGCGGCAGCGACGTGCTCTGTTGGCTGCTGGACACCGACTACAACGACCTGTGCTTTCACGTGAGCCAGGCGTTCTTTCCGCGGACGGGAGCGTGGGAGAACCTCAAGCGGGCCCTGCGCGGCGAGTACGACGAGAGCGTTTGGGCGCACCTGGCGGGCGCCACGAGCGCGGCGTTCGAGCCGGGGGAAAACCGCAAGATCGCCGTCAAGGTTATCGACGGCCGGGGCAACGAGCTGCTGGTGGTGAAGGAGCTTGATTAGGGCGCGTCGCAAGCGACGCGGCTGACACAACAGGAAAGGAACCGGCATGATCCTCGCCTATCACTCGATCTTCGGCATGTACGGTTTCTGGCTTCCCAACGATCCGCGCGGATCGGGTTCCGATTACATCGCAAGCTGGGAGCTTCTCCGCTACGGTCCGGCGACGAAGACCGATTCGCGGCGGAGCGTCGCGCACCGGCCGCTGCCGCCGAATTGGCAGTGCGAGGCCAAGACCGCCTTGCAGTGGCCGCCGGCCTCCGTAACCGGCCGGCAGGCACTGTCGATCGGCGAGGGATTCGCCACGGCTGCCGGTGAAGGTCCTTACCGAATTTACGCCTGCGCGATCCTTCCCGAGCACGTCCACCTCGTGATCGGCGTCAGCTCGCGCCGCATCCGCGCGGTGGTGGGCCATTTGAAAAGCCGCGCCACACGTGCTTTGAGGCAGGAGCAGTTGTGGGACGACGACCGGCCGCTGTGGGGAGCGCATGGTTGGAATGTCTATGGGGAAACGGTCGCAGCCGTCGAGCGAGCCATCCGATACGTGAACGAGAACCCGTTGAAGGAGGGGAAGAAACGGCAGAACTGGTCCTTCGTCGTCCCGCTGGTGCCGCAGGAAGCGCTCCGCATGGCGATCAGCGCGGAGGCCCTGCGCGCCGCACAACCCCCACGCCGTATTGGCGGCGCTGCGCTGAGGAGTCGGGAGGAATCGCGTCGCAAGCGACGCGGCGAACAGTGACCACGGTTAGCCGTGTCGCTTGCGACGCGCCTGGTGCGGAAACCGCAAAGATAAGATGAACGAAGGAGGGGGAGATACGGCCCCTGGACACCTCGTAGCCAAGGGCCAATCCTGCTATAATGGCCAGTCCTTGAAACGGCGGAGTTTCCGCCGGGGAAAACGGTCACCGGGCGGCCGGACGGGCAGGATCAAGCCGATATGAGCCAGGGTCTGGTAGCAATCCCGCTGGAGGGGCAGCCAATGGCCTGCGAGACGGTCGCGGGCGATGGGCAAAACGCCCGCACCGCCCTGGGCCAGTTCGTCGCCGGACCGGAAAACTACCTCGTCGAGCCGGCCATCGAAAACGTCCTCCACCGCGGGGTGGCGGCCTACAACCCGCTGGTGCTCCATGGACAGAGCGGCACGGGCAAGTCGCACCTCGCCCGCGGTCTGGCCGCGGCCTGGCGAAAGCGATTCCCCGAGCAGGCGGTGGTCTATACCACGGCGGTGGATTTCGCCCGCGAACTGGCCGACGCCATCGAGACCCAGGCGGTGGTCGATCTGCGGAGGCGTTATCGCTCGGCCGGGCTGCTGGTCTTCGAGGAGGCCGGCCGGCTGGCCGACAAGCCGGCGGCCCAGGCGGAGTTGATCCATACCTTGGACGCGATCTTGCGGAAAGGGGGCCAGGTGGTGGTGACGGCCTCGGCGCCGCCGACGGAGCTGCGGGGCCTGCTGCCGGCGCTGCAAGGCCGGCTGTCGGCGGGCTTGGCGGTGCCGCTGTCAGCGCCCGGAGCGGCGGCGCGGCGGAACATCCTGCGGAAATTGGCCACGCTCCGCGACATCCACTTGAGCGAGCCGGTCGTCCAGGCGCTGGCCGAGGGGCTCAAGGGCACGGTGCCGGAGTTGCTGGGGGCGTTGGTACAATTGGACGTGCCAGCCCGCATGGACAATAAGCCGATCGACGCCGAGGCGGTCCGCGAATACCTGGCGGGCCGCAAGGGGGGCCGGCAGCCGCGGGTCCACGATATTGCGACCCTGACGGCCCGCTACTTCGCGCTGAAGCTGGGCGAACTACGTGGTTCCTCGCGGCGGCGGCCGGTGGTGGCGGCCCGCGACGTGGCCATGTACCTGGCCCGTTGTCTGACCGGCATGAGCTTCCAGCAGATCGGCGGGTACTTCGGCGGCCGCGACCATACCACGGTGATCCACTCCTGCCGCAAGACCGAGGCGCTGTTGGAGAGCGACGCGGCGACGTCGCAGGCCATCGAGCAAATACGGGAGAAACTAAAGGCGTGAATGATATAGTATCCGGCACAGGCCCTGTGCCGTTTCTCCGCACACGGCGTGTGCGGGATACGGTGCAAAAGCTGTCGGTGGCTGGTCGGCGATTTGTCGGCCGGCGGGCGGTTATCGACAGCCGGGCGCGGCGCGATGCGGGACACTTGGGTTATCGAGACGGCAACAACACTCCAGCGACAGGCGGCGGACAAGTTTTCCCCAGCGAGAAATCATCGCCGGAGGGCCGATTAAGCGTGAAGCGGCAAGCAGTTCAGTCCATGCTGCAGATGGCCATCGACAGTCGGCGGCGGCGCACTATTACTACTGGTGTTTAAGGATTACATAGAAGAAATAGATGTAGGGTGGGTCGAGCCACCCCTGTAAAGGTCTTACCTATGTTCGCATGGCGAGGATTCTGGCGGTAGATACATGATGAATTCGTTTGCCGCTGGTCTTCTTGGGCTGTTTGGTTTTCGGCCCA
>JBKQVT010000124.1:0-7908 GCA_052139835.1 Thermoguttaceae bacterium | reverse complement strand
ATTACCTTACCATCATCCATGACGCTCTCCTTTCGGGATACATGAGGTTATTTCTCACCCACATGATGTCCCGAAAGGGGCGTCCTATCATAGACCAAAAGTCTTAGAAACTACTGACTTTGCATTTGTCATTTTGAATTGTCCGAATATGTGCGTGGGCGCGCGCAGAAGTCTCGATCTAAGATTCCAAGGCCCAAGACCTAAGACCTAAGTGGCCGATACGTTGCCTGGCAGTGCGGGGTCTCCCAGAGCGAGACCTCGACCACGGGAAGCCCCTCGGCCAGACAGTAGTCGTAGATCAGCTTGGCGATGTTCTCCGCCGTCGGGTTGGCGTCGATCAGGCAGAGCGGCTCGCCCAGGGCCTCCAGCGCCGCCACGGCGGGGTCGTCGCGGCTGAGGACCATGCGATGGTCGAGCTTCTCCTCGATCCAGCGGCTCACGACCGTCTTGATGTCGCTGAAGTCGCGGACCATGCCGCGGTCGTCCAGGCCCGAGGCCTCGAAGGTGACGATCGCCCGGCCGTTGTGGCCGTGGAGGTGGCGGCACTTGCCTTCATAGTGGAGGAGGCGATGGCCGTAGCAGAAATTGATTTCGCGGGAGACGTGGAACATGGGGCCTCACTTGGCCGGTGGCACTGGCTCAGCCAGTGGCACATGGCGGGCGTAAGGGGTGGGATCGTCGCCGCCGATTTGTGCGAAGGCGGCGATGCGCTCGGCGCACTTGTTGCACGCTCCGCAGTGCAGGCCGTCCCGCGGCGCGATGCAGGAGAAGGTCAGCTCCAGGGGCAGCCCGCGGCCGAGTTCCATGACTTCCCGCTTGGCCAGCCGGCCGAAGGGGCGGGTGATGCGCAGCCGGCCGCCGCTGGCGCGGTCCAGCAGGACCTCGAACTCGGCGAAAAATTCCGGCGTGGCGTCGGCGAACGGATTGGCGGAGAGCACGGCCAGGGCCAGCTCTTCGATGCCGTGCAGCCGGCACCAGAGGGCCGCCTTGATCAAGAGCAGGGCGTTCCGTCCGGGCAGATAGACGGCCGTGTCGGGGCTGGCGAGGTCGGGCACGCCGCGGCCGGTCAGGCTCCAGTGGTCGCCGTAGAGATCGGCCAGCGGCAGATCCAGCACGACGAGTTCCGCCAGCCGCGGCCCGGCCAGGGTGTGCAGGAACTGGTCCAGGTGCCGCCGTTCGGCGTCTTCCCAGCGGAGTCCGGAGCGGACGTAGAAGGGCTGTACATGCCGGCCCTCGCGGAGCAGATGGCCCAGCAGGATCGAGCTATCCAGGCCGCCGCTCAGCAGCAGTCCGATCGTGGATGGAGACGGTTCAACAGTCATCGGCCGCTCCAATGCGAAACGGAAGCGTTGAAACAACACCGGGAACAGTCAGCGGTATGGGACGGCCATTGGGAAGGAAGGATGTCACGCCAAGGCGCCAAGGCGCAAAGTCGCAAAGGCAAGGAGAAGAGAAGGAAGTTCGGACTGTCGCATGGGTACGGATTCACAACTCACTTCCTCCTCCTCTGCACCTTGACGCCAGTGTGCGTGGAGAGGGCCTCCGGCGTCGCTTAAGCCGCGTTTACGAGGCGGCGGCACGGAAACGGCTCCTTCGCATGCGCTGATTCGGCGATCCACGACGACCAGACAATCAGCGAGACTGGGGCCGGCGTGCCTCTTCACTTCCCTCGAAGACCGCTAGTTCCTCGTGAATGCGGGCGATCATCTTGTGAATCCCCGCTTTCGTGAATCCCTTGGAGCCAATCGGACTTGACTTCTGGAGAACCTCCAGACGCCGTTCCAGGTCCCGAAGCTCCTCCTCGGCCTTTTGGTACTCGACTGCGTTTGTGATCATAAATGAATTTCCAAGAGCCCTTTGCGTCGCCCGTCCGCTTCACGGGTTCTGCTGAAGAATTCTACCCAATCGTTCCAGTCACGCGAGTCTTCTGCCGCGAAGACCTCTTCGGGCCGACGCGTCAAGAGCATTTCTTCGAGTTCCAACGCGGCGTCCGATCCGTCGGCAACTTGCTGCTCGAAATCGTCCGCGAGAAGTACAACCGCGTCGATGTCGCCTGGCTCTTCCTTGGCCGTAACGAAGCTCCCGTCAACCAAGAAACGGCGTGCATGCGTCAGCCGCGACAATTCCAGCCAGCGCCGAAGCCTCAAGATCAGCCGACGACGGCACGGCGTGCCAGAGCCGAAGCGAAATGTGGCCTCCGCTTCGGCCGCCAAGTGAAGTCCTTCCGGCAAGTAGCCGTCATCACGGAAGTTCGGGATCATCGTTCCTTAACAGTTGGCAGATCGGCCGTTTCCATCCCCCCTCCTTCCCCCGCGCCTTTGGGTGAAACCTCCGCCGCAGAGCCTCGTCGCAACCCTCCCATTTTAAAGGATTTCCTGCCGAAGTGTAGTACGTCCGTGGACAGTCGAGCCGCTTGCAAGGCCCGGGAATCCCGCTATCATGGACCCTGAAAGTGAGGGGCCAAGCACGATGAGCGCGAAATCCCCGCCCCAGACGGCGGAAGTGCAACTCTTTGCCGACGGGGCGTGCAGCGGCAACCCCGGGCCCGGCGGCTGGGCCTTCATCCTCCGCCACCCGGCGTCCGGCAAGGAACTCCAGCGTAGTGGCGGCGAGCGCGAAACCACCAACAACCGCATGGAAATGATGGCCGTCATCCGCGGCCTGGAGGCCCTCAAGCGCCCCACGCGGGTGGAATTGGTCACTGACAGCATCTACGTCGGCAAGGGACTGACCGAGTGGCTGCCGAAGTGGAAGTCGCTGGGCTGGCGGCGCGGCCCGCAGGGGAAGAGCGGCGCCGTGAAAAATGAAGACCTCTGGCGGCGGCTGGACGCCCTGGCGGCCAAGCACCAGGTCCGTTTTGTCCACGTCCGCGGCCACCGCGGCCACGCCGAGAACGAGCGTTGCGACACGTTGGCCGTGGCGGCGTATCAGAAGTTCTTGTCACCGCGATAGCGGGGTGGCACGACCATGCTTCGCATGGTGCCCGGCTTGTCCAGCAGTGCATTGGGCCGCGGCAGGTCGGCACTGCTGGACAAGCCAGCAGTGGCACCCGGCACCCTCACCCTGGCCCTCTCCGGGCACCGACCGAAGGTTGGTCGGGAGAGGGGACGTGGATCAGAAATTTCTGTGACCAAGAAAGCCGTCGGCGCGGATGCCGCCGGCCGGGTCGATCGTCACCCGCACTGCACCGGTGTCGGCGGTATGGAGCACGCGGCTGCCGGCGGCCTGGTACGTGGCCACGACCGGCCGCAGGTCGTAGCGGCGGTCGCCGCTGATGACGGCCCAACGGGGCGTGCTCCAGGCGGCCAGGGCGGCCGGTTCGCTCTGGCGGCTGCCGTGATGCGGCACCAGCAGGGCGTCGCAGTGCAGGGGCGCATCGGCCAACACCTCGTCCAGGCCCGGCGGGGCCAAGTCGCCGGTCAAGAGGATGCGGTGCCCGCGGCACTGGACCAGCAAGACGAGGCTGTTGGCGTTGTCGTCGCCGAAGACGCCCTGGCGCGGAGGGTGGATCACCTCCAGCGCGCAGCCGGCGGGCGCGGTAAACCGCTTGCCCGACCAGACTTCGCGCAAGGGGACGCCGCTGCGGTCGATGGCGTCGTGCAGGAAGAGGATCGCCGGGTTGTGCTTCTCGAACATCTGCGGCGTGACGTAGATCGCCCCCACGGAGAATCGCTCCAGCACGCCGGGCAGGCCGTTGTAGTGGTCCACGTCGGCGTGGGAGAGGACCACGGCGTCGACGTGGGTGATGCCCCGCGACCAGAGGAAGCCGGCGATGGTCCGCGTGGCGGCGGCCGGGGCGGCCATCTCGCCGGCGTCGTAGAGCAGCGTCTCGCCGGAGGGGAGCTCCAGCACCTCGGCGCCGCCGTGCCCCACGGAGAGAAACGTACACTGGAGCCGTCCGCGGTCGGCAGCCCGCCCGAGCATCCCCGCGGCAAAGCCGACGGTGATCCAGAGGGCCAGCAGCGCCAGGCACCAGCGTCGCGGCGGCCGCAGGCGCGGGAAGGCGGCCAACGTGGCCAGGCCCCCGTAGAAACCGACGAGCCACCAATCGGCCGGGCCGGGGACCCAGAAGTGACCGCCGGGCAGGCGCTGGGCCAAGCCGACCAGCGTCTCGACCAGCCAGAGGCAGGCGTTGCACACGCCGCCGCTCAAGTCGGCCAGCGGCGGGGCCCAGCCGCCCAGGAGCAACGTGAGCAAGCCGCTCAGCAGGGCCACGGCCATCGGCGCCCAAACCAGCGGATTGACGAACACCGAGACCGGCGCGAAGACGTGGAAGCGGGCCATCACCAGCGGCAGGGTCACCAGCCAGATCGTCAAGCTGATCGCCAGCATACGCCAGAAATAAAGGCGGATTTGCCGCAGCGTGTGCGGCAGCGCGCCGAGGTTCGCCCAGATCAGCCGCTCCACGGGATCTTGCTTCACGGCGGAGCGGAGCCACCGCGGACCGACCCATATCAGGCCGGCCACGCAGAGGAACGACAACTGGGCGCCGGCGCGAAACAAGTCGGCCGGATTGACGGCCAGCACCACCAGCGCCGCCGCGGCCAGCGAATTGAACCCCAAGGGGCGGCGGCCCAGATAGGCCGCGCCGCACATCACCACTACCATCACCGTGGCCCGCACCACCGGCGGCTGGGCATCGACCAGGAGCATGTAGAGGAGCGCGAACCCCGCCACGCCCAGCAGGGCCCAGCGCCGCGGGATCGGCAGCCGCCCGGCCAACATGAGCACGGCCCCGGCGAGGATTCCCAGGTGCAGGCCGGCGATGACCAGCAGGTGGATGGTGCCGGTCTCGACGAAGGCCTCGATGCGATCGGGTTCGAGTTGCTCGCGGGCGCCCAGCAGCACCGCCGTGGCCAGGGCGGAACGTGCGGGACTGAGGTAAGCGGCGAAGAGCGCCGCGCCGCGGCGGCGGACCTTGTCGAGCCATCGCCAGGGGCTCCAGGCCGAACCGGCTGTCAGCAGCGTGATCGACTCGGGGTAATTGGCCCGGAGCTGGCTGCGGACGCGGTCGCCGCGCCAGTGCTCGGACACGTCGAACTCGCCCGGATTGTGCGCCGGCTGGGGCGCGGTCAGGTGGGCGAACACCCGCAGCCGGTCGCCTGCCTCGATCCCCGGAAGCAGGCCCAAGACCGACAGCCGGGCACGGCCGGAGGCCGGCCGCCAAGCGGTGCCGTCGCGGACCGCCAGGGCCTCGACCTCCATGCGGACCAGGTCGCTGGAACGGACGAAGGTCAAGGGGCCCGAGTCGGCCGGGGGCACCAGCCGCGGGCCCTTCACCACCCGAACTTCTACGCAGACCGGCTGCGAGGCGTCGCGGGCAAACTGTCCCAGGTCGTCGGCGGCGAAGAGATACCAGCGGGCGTGGTGCCAGGAGGCGGCCGTGGCCGCGGCGGCCAGCAGGATGGCCGCGGCGGCCAGTCGCAGCCGGCCCTGCCGCCACAGGACCCACCAGGCGGCGAAACTCCCCAGGGCTGCCAGCCCCCAGGCGGCCAGCGGCAACGGTGCGAACCGATCGGCGGCCATGCCTGCCGCGACCGCCGCCAGCACCATCACCAGGGGCTGGTAGCGGGGGCCGTGCGACGGGCCGGGGGTCGGGGGAGTTGCCGACATGGGGGGCATTATGGCCGGCGTGGGGAATTTTCGCAAGCCGCCCCCGGGTTTCCAAAAAGGGCCGGCCGAGTAAAATGGGGGGGCTGAAGATTGCGAAACCGCAGAGTGGCACTGGTTCAGCCAGTGGCACACTCGCCCCCCAGTCCCCAGTCCCTCGCCCCCAGCCCCCGGCCCGCCGTGAAACTCTATCGCGACCTCGACAGCCTGCCGGAACGATTCCACCACGGCGCGGTGGCGATCGGCAATTTCGACGGCGTTCACCAGGGGCACGCGCGGATTGCCCAGCGGCTCTTGGCCATGGCCGGCGAACTGGGCTCGGCGGCGCTGGCGTTGACGTTCGATCCGCACCCGGCGCGGCTGCTGCATCCCGAACAGGCCCCGGCGCCGCTGTGCTGGACGCAACGGAAGGCCGAACTGCTCGGCCAGTTGGGCGTCGACGCGGTGCTGGCCTATCCGACCGACGCGGCCTTGCTGCGGCTGGAGGCGCGGGAGTTTTTCGACCGCATCGTGCTCGGCCGGCTGCACGCCCGCGGGCTGGTCGAGGGGCGAAACTTCTTCTTCGGACACGATCGCCGGGGGACGGTCGAGGTGCTGGGCCAGTTCTGCCAGGCATCCGGCGTGAAGCTGGAGGTGGTCCAGCCGGTGGAACTCGACGGCCGGATCGTCTCCAGCTCGCTGGTGCGCCGCCTGGTGGCGGGGGGCCAGGTGGCGGAGGCCCGGCGGCTGTTGACCCGGCCCTATCGCCTCCGCGGCCGGGTCGTCCGCGGGGCCGGCCGCGGCAACCGCCTCGGCTTTCCCACGGCCAACCTCGAGGGCATCGAAACGCTGCTGCCGGGGGAAGGGATCTATGCCGGCGCGGTGCAGTTGGACGACGGCCCGCACGCCGTGGCCCTGAGCCTCGGTCCCAACCCGACCTTCCACGAACAGGCCCTGAAGGTCGAGGCCCACGTGCTGGATTTTGCGGGCGATCTCTACGAGCGGTCGCTGGAGGTTGACTTTCTTGCCCGCTTGCGGGACATTAAGCAGTTTCCCGCCGCCGCCGAGTTAGTCCGCCAGATGACGGAGGACGTGGAGAGCGCGGGGCGGATTTTTTCCCAGGATTGCCCATGATCGACTGGCCTCGTTTCGTTGAACTGATTGGCGGACATCAACGGTTTTTGTTGGTTTCGCACGTGCGGCCCGACTGCGACGCCGTGGGCAGCGAGTTGGCACTGGCCGGCATGTTGGAGCAGTTGGGCAAGGACGTGTGGATTGTCAACGCCTTTGCCGTGCCGCCGAACTTGCGGTTCCTCGATCCCCAGCGGAAGCTGAAGCAGTTGGGGGTCGATGTGCAAGCCGGGCAGTTGGACAGTCGCGAGGTGATCGTGGTGCTGGACACCACGGCCTGGGTGCAGCTTGGCGCCATGGCGGAGGTGATTCGCACGAGCAAGGCGAGGAAGCTGGTGATCGATCACCACGTGAGCGAAGACGACTTGGGGGCCGAGTTGTTCAAGGACGGCGAGGCCGAGGCGACCGGGCGGCTGGTGCTGGAGGCGGGCGAGGCCCTGGGAGTGCGCTTGACGCCGGAGATTGCCCAGCCGCTGTTTGCCGCGATTGCCACCGACACGGGCTGGTTTCGTTTCGCCTCGACGGGGGCCGAGACGTTCCGCGCCGCGGCGCGGCTGCTGGAGGCGGGGGCCCAGCCGGACCGGCTCTTCAAGGACCTCTACGAAACGGAGAGTTTGGCCCGCTTGCGGCTAACCGGCCGCACCTTGGCCCGTACGCAGACCGAGCTGGACGGGCGGCTGATCTACACCTGGGTCGAGCGCGGCGACTTCGAGGCCACCGGCGCGGTGCCTTCCGACACCGAGGACCTGATCAACATGACGCTCACCGTCGGCGGCACCGAAGTGGCGCTGATCCTGGTGGAGACGAAGACCGGCTTCAAGGTCAGTTTCCGCAGCCGCTGCGAGCTGGATTGCAGCCGCATTGCCGAGCAATTCGGCGGCGGCGGGCATCGCCGCGCGGCCGGCGCCCAGTTGCGGGAGCCGCTGGCCACCGGCCGCGAGAAGGTTTTGGCGGCGGTGCGGGCGGCGATGGAGGGGAAAGGGGGGACTGGGGGCTAGGGGCTGGGGACTGGAAAAGCCCCGCGACTGCGTCGCGGGGGCCGTGTGCGGTCTCGCAATTGCGGGGAGGTCTCTTGTATTTCATATACCAGAAATTAGTTTCTGTTGCGGAAGGTTGCAAACGGTAGGGTGGGACGAGCGCAGCGAAGTCCCACCATCGGTCTTTCACGGATTTTGGTGGGACTTCGCT